>JAQUMS010000058.1 GCA_028717985.1 Candidatus Omnitrophota bacterium | reverse complement strand
TGTTTCTTTTATTTCGCCTATATTGAAATCGCCATTTGCATGACGCGCCCTTTCTTCTTTTAAAAATATAAGATGCATCAATAGCCCGATAACAACGCTGAAAACAACCGCTCCGATAGCCCGTGCCAACCCCAACTCCCAGCCAAGAATACGTGCTGTTAGGATAATCGCCAAAACATTTATGGCGGGTCCTGAATACAAAAAGGCGATCGCGGGCCCAAGGCCGGCTCCTCTTTTATAGATACCAGAGAAAACCGGTAGCACGGTACATGAGCATACGGCAAGTATCGTCCCAGACACCGACGCTACGCTATATGAAAGAAGTTTATTCGCTTTCACACCGAAATATTTCATAACCGAAGCTTGACTGACAAATACCGAGATCGCGCCGGCAATAAAAAACGCCGGAACGAGGCACAAGAGGACATGTTCCCGGGCGTACCATTTAACAAGTGCGAGAGCCTCAAAGACAGCATTAGAAAAACGCAGGTTTTCAACCGGCAAATAAAAACTCCCCAGAAAAACAACTATAATATAAAAGAACTTTTTCCAGTCGCTCATTTCTTGTCCTTTCTAACAATTTGGCAGCAGCCGCCTTCTATTTTAATAGCTTTGATATTGACCAAAGCATCAGTAACCTTTTTATGCGCGGAGTTAAGTATCCTTGATATTGTTGACTGGTGAATGCGCATCTGTTTAGCTATCATAGCCTGATCATACCCAGCAAGATGAGAAAGACGCAAAACCTCAAATTCATCCAGGTTAAGAACAACACCTTGCAGTTCTTTTTCCGGTTTACACTGCGGACGAAAACACCGTTCACCCGGCTCACAGGTTACCCATCGTATCTTCTTAGGCCTCATCTCAGCGCTCCTTATTATGCATACATATGCATTATAAAATTAAAAATTTTTTTGTCAAGCGTATTTCATTCTATCTTTTGCAAAAAAATTATTTTCGTCAGGTTTATACGCCCGGAGGATTCCGCGAACGGGCGGATCTCTTCAGGATCATCAGTCCAGCGTTCAGGCTTAAAATCGCCTTGATATTCCCATTGGTTTAATTCCTTTTTATAGAACACCGGCACCGCGGTATTTTGAAGGCAAAACATTTCAGCTTCCCGCTGGACGCTCGGCCCGCTCCCCACAAGAATGACCTTTTGCCCATCCGGGTCGTGTTCACGGCTAAGGCAAACGCATAAAATCCGGCCGTTTTCATCATAAGGGAGATAATTATGCACGCTCCCGCCTCCTACTATCTCACGGATTTCCTGGCGAGTATACGACTGGCCGGTAATAAATCCCATATATTTATCCCGCTTTCGCTATGGCGACGAGAAGTTTATCCGGTTCATCGGTGCCGATAAAATACCGCATCCCGTTTTTCATCGTTACTTCAACCGCGTCAAATCCGGAAACATTATAAAGCCATCCTTTACCGGGACAGCCATGAATTCCCCAACCGCACCACCATTGAGTCCTTATTGATTTACAGGACATAATTTCCTGTTTAAGAATAATTTTCCGGATCAACCCTACCCCAAAACTGATTTTGACTCTTTCACGGTCAACAGTAACGGTAAGTGTTGAGAAGAAAATCAAAATAAACGCTGAAATACACGCCATTATAACAACATTAACGATCACAAGCGGCCCCAGCCGAACAAACAAAACAATAGGAACTGCAAGATCTAATACCATCGCTACAGCTATCATCACCCATCCAACCTGCGTATGCGTATACATATATCCTTCTCCGTTATCCGGCTCTACTTACAGCAATAAGTCCTCTTTACCCTATCATCAAAAAATTAAGCCCCGCGCCTATCATAAAACTGATAAAAATCATAAGCAACGTTGATTTTATCATATCTTTAAAACCAAGTTCTTTCCATAAAATGATAAAAGTGGCAACACATGGAAAAGACATAGCCAATAACGTAGTAGAAATAAACAACTGTTTGGCAGTAAGGCCTAAAGGCATCAGCATACCCACAGCAACATCTTTTCTTATAAATCCTATAAGTAGAGCAACCATAGACTCTTGAGGCAGTCCTAAAACCCCGCTGAACACAGGAGCGAATATGCCGGTTATAAAATCAAATAACCGAAGATACAACAGAATATTTACTGCCGCAACACCTATCAAAACAACCGGGACAGCTTCAATTAAAAAACCTTTTATCCGAAAATATAATTTTCTGGCAATCATCTGAACAGGAGGAAACCGATACGAAGGAATTTCCATCAGAAATTCAGGGCTGTACCCGCTTAACATACGGTTTAGGATCATTCCCAAAATTATAACAACTAAAAATAATACCAGATAAACACCGCCGACATAAAATCCGCTAAACGAACCAAGCAAGCCAAAAATCATGGCTTGTAACGGAACACAAGGAACGCCGATTGAAATAAGAGTAGCAGCGATAAATCTTTCACGTTTTGATTCCAAAACACGGGTCGCCAATATACCGGGGACATTGCATCCAAAACCCAAAAGCAGAGGGATAACAGCAAACCCATGAAGCCCCAAACGATGCAACAGATTATCAAGCAATATTGCCAGCCGAGGAAGATACCCGATATCCTCCAAAAGGCTTAGAATAAAGTAAAATGATATTACATACGGCAAAACCATCCCGAATTCTATATATGGAGCAGTTGTTAAAACACCAAGTGACTGCTTAAAATCGATTTTACCGTGAATTAAATCACCAATAAGCAAATGAAATAAAAAACCTTCTTCTTTTAATGATACAGTTAACTTTTCTAAAAAAGGCTGATAAAGATTAAAAAAAAAGGGGTCGGTTATTTTATTAATAATAAATTCGCCTGTAAAACGCACAATTTTAAAAGAAGAATAAATAACTCCCGAGGCAATCAACAAACCGGAAAACGGCCTCACTGACGCATCTTCCACCATCTCCCTTAAGCTGTGATGCCGATGCTCCAAATGCTGAACTGTTTCAATAATCCTCCCGATTTCCTGCCAGCGCTCTTCATGACTAAGATTAGACCGCGGCGAAAATGCAGCCTCTTGTATTCTTGCAATCAATACTTTTACGCCTGTTCCGGTAATCGCACATGTCGGGACAACCGGAATATGAAAAATTTCTTCCAGTTTCGCGGTATCAATATGAACACCCCTGTGAACAGCATCATCAATCATATTAAGACAAATAATCACGCGAAATCCGCTTTCCAAAAGTTGTAATGTTAAAAGGAGATTCCTTTCCAAATTAGTCGCATCAATAATATTGATAACAATACTATCGTTTTTAGGATTCTCTTTTAGCAAGGAAACAGCAACTTCCTCAGCAGGAGAAGTAGATTCCAATGAATACGTCCCGGGCAAATCAACAACTTCAATCCTGTCATTGCCTAATTTCAGATACCCCCTGCTGATTTCTACTGTTGTCCCGGGATAATTCGAAGACATAACCTGCAGGCCGGTTAAACGGGAAAAAATCACGCTCTTTCCGACATTCGGATTTCCAATCAGATAAATCTTCATTTTCATTCAATCCCGATTATGATTTTCGCCGCGATTCCATGGCCTAAAGCTATAATACTTCTGCCTGACTTTATTACTACCGGACCTTGTAAGCCGATATGACTAAGCTTGATAATATCCTTCCCTTTATATATGCCCATACTTGCCAGTTTGTTCTCCAAACTCAAACATCCGGCAATTTCCAAAACAGCACCTTTATGATTCGGCTTCATATGTGTTAAGGATATTTTTTTCATGTAGGATTCCCGCTCAGTTCGTATTTTTCAGGTGTTTCTTCGCGTTATTCAGTTTTTCGGAAAAAATACCCTTTTTAAATTCCGAATTCCATCCCTTAATAATAAACCACCCGCCAAAACGGACCAGGCTGTTCCGCCACTGGCGGTACCATTGGCTCCATCCTGAGCGGAAGTTATGCATAAAGAAAAGAAGAGACGGGAACAAAATGATGTGCAAAACCAGTAGAAAAATATATTTAAATTCATAAAACCTGCCCATGATTTTATGCATGGAAATCTGAAGTTCTTCCGCCGTTACAGGGCTATCCGGCTCGAAAATAGGGAAATTTCCGTCATAATATTCCCATCCGACATCCTGTAAGGGATAAACTCTATTCTGCTTTTGCAACCTGGCCCTAAGTTCTGTCCCGGGTAAAGGAACCGGCAATAAAATCTGGACCGTATCAATCTTTGCCTTTTTGATAAAAATCTTGAAACGTTTTACCCGTTCTTGAGCCGGCATATTAAAAGTCAATCCTTCTTTAAGAGGATACCCGAATATAAACATACCATGAACAAGAAAACCAAAACGATGATATACACGCGCCAGGGCAATCATATCTTCGGGCTTAATGTGTTTTCTCATCGCCTCTAATTCTTCCGCGATCGGAGACTCAAAACCAATAGCCACGGTATTAATGCCCGCTTCACGCATAGCTGAAAGCAATTCTGAATCTTTTGCTTTATCAAGCCTTATCTGGGCGGTAAAATCAAGACGAACCCCGATAGTTGTCTGATAATCTCTCAGCATCCGGCAAAAACGTATCGTCTCGTCACGATGCTGACCAAAAAGATCATCGACAATAAAAAAATGACGCCCATCCATGATTTCTACGATTTTGCGGATAGTTTCAAGCATCCGTTCGGGGGAAGCATTCCGGGGCTTGCCTTTTACCGTGCAAAACTCACAATCCATACCGCATCCGCGAATCCTTCCCACGGGATAAATTTTGATTTTGGCATACCGAACCAGAGAAAAATCAGGAATAGGAAATTTATCAAAATCCGTCAAAGGTTCCCGGGGAGAGGTACAAACAACCTGCTTCTCTCTTAAAAAAGCAAGCCCTTTCACGGCACACATATTCTGTTTTCCCGATAACGCACTAAGGAATTCTTTAATGGTTTCCTCTCCCTCTCCAAGGACCAGATAATCAAGAGAGGAATTCAACGCCTCGGAAATATTTTCATCCACAAAATGCTGGCCTCCGGCAAAAGTAATAACGCCTTTCCCTTTATAAAACCCGGCAATCTCATACAATCTCGGGATAGTACTTGTTAAACCGCCGTACAAACCAACAACATCTGCAGGCCTTTCCTTCTGGAGAAAATCATGGTCGGCGCCGGTAATAGCTCCCTTAGGCCCATGGCAACGAAGATTATTCTCATCAATAATCTCTACATCCCAGCCTTCCACTTCACGGGCAACACTGGCAACACAAACCGGACCTAAAGCCGTTGTCTTATTCGCAATGGCGGAATAAATATTAAAAGCAGGATACGCCGGTATTACTATTCTCAACAAATGCCTTTTTTTCTTTATATCAAACATAGTGAGCCTCTTTCTTAATCCTTCTCCTGCGTGTTAAAGAAAAAACTCCCCTTATCCCGGGCTTTTTCTTCTTTAAAAAACTCATCTTTCTTTTCCCTCTTCGGAGAATACCGCCTGATCTAATCAGTTCTTCCTTCATCAGCCGTCTCATTTTTTTTATTCTTCGTTCCTCCCCGACAGCTTTTTTAAAATACCGGTATTTCTTATACCATACAAGCTTAACGGGCCTTCTGGCGCGGGTATATTTTGCCCCTCTTCCTTTATTATGTAACTCAAGCCGCTTTATTATATCAAACGTATACCCGGTGTAAAATGTTCCATCAGAACACGCTACAATATACACATAAAATGTCCCGCTCCGTCTAAATTTCATTATGTATTATATCACTACCAGTGTGGCCGTACAGCCCGTCAGGGCTACAGGGAAAATAATTAGGGCTTTAAACTCAACGAGCTAATGAGGGGTTTTCGACTTTGGCGTTAGGACTCCAAATCAGTTCCTTGTATTCATCAAGCATCCGGTACGTATTGAAATACGCTCCCGTGGCAACGCAATTGATCATCATATCAATCCATTCCGAAGAAAGATCGACAACGCCATTATTGTTGGTTTTATAATATAAATCAACGGTCTCTTCCATGGTCCGGTATAGTTCAACCGCGTCATCCTGCATATGAAGATTCATATCCGGGCTGATCTTGTCCGAAGGGTTTCTGTAACCGAAAATTTTTCCGATGCCCTTATCCGCCGCCTCAACTACCCATCCGTCATATGTGCTTACCTGCACCACGCCGTTCAGAATGGCTTTCATACCGCTGGTTCCCGAAGCTTCAAACGGCGGCAGGGGATTATTAAGCCAGACATCAACTCCGCTTGTTAACATCTTCCCCAAATACATATCGTAATTTTCAAGGATTATGATTTTAAGTATGTCGTAAACATTTGTAAGGCTGTCAACCTTATCAAGGATCTCGTTTATATAGGTAAATCCCAGATTATCATTCGGATGCGCCTTGCCGGCAATAATTATCTGTATCGGACCACGGCGCTGGGCAATTCCAATCAATCTGTTGATATCGTTCAATAAAAGACTCGGCCGTTTATACGCGGCAATACGGCGCGCCCAGCACAGGGTAAAATAATTTTTGCCAAGCTGCCACTTATCAAGCAAAGAAAGTAAAGACTCCTTATTCGATTGATGAGCCGCCCAAATACGACTGCGGAATTCAGGGTTATCTTTTAATGTCAATGCCCGCTGTAAAATCATCGGGTTTTCATCGATGTTTTCAAAAACATCCGGAAAATCCTTAAATACCTTATAAAATTCCGGCGAAATCCAGGAATACGGGTGAACTCCATTAGTGACGAATTGTATCCGCTCACGGTAACGGGGAAACTGCAGTTTCATTACTGTCTGGTGGTTTTTAGATACGGCGTTTATGGATGAAGAAACATTCATGGATACAAGCGTAAGATTGATCATACCCGTTTCTTCCCTGCCGAATTGCTGCAGTAAATCAAAATCTTCCGGCTTTAAAACATTCGCCAGGTCATGCGAAGAAAAACGGTCATGCCCGGCTTCCACGGGAGTATGACAGGTATAAACATACCTTTCCCGCAAAGCACCGAGTTCATTGAAAGGAATTCCTCTGGCCTTTTCCACAAAAGCAAGAACCGCGT
>JAQUMS010000057.1 GCA_028717985.1 Candidatus Omnitrophota bacterium | reverse complement strand
TGTTTTCAGCCAGAACGAAATAAAATTTTTTAACCGCGCGGCTTTAACCGTGTAATAACCTGCCGGTTTAATATACCGGGCTAATTGCACACGTGGAAGAGCATCCAGTTTTTTTGCATCTAAAACATCCTTATCTTTTAAAACTGCGATAGCTTTTTCGACGTTTCTCCAGTTCGTGTTCTGGGTTAAAATAGCCCCTACCATCACTTCTAAAGCAGTATCCCCGGGCCACCAGTGTTGAGGACCGAAATAATCATATAACGCCTGATACATATCGGAAAGCCGCATATGTGTCGAAAAAACCTTATTTCAATTCCAAAGGATTATACTTGCGATACGCGAAAAGCGTATACGCGGTACCCGCGACAGAACCGGTACTATTTCCTTTAGGCGTCATCCACCCGTGCCCGGTATCAACAAAATCGCTGGTCGCATAAGGAAGACAGCCTTCCCCCTGACCGGACGGCGAAGGACTGGAAATAATAAGATTGCTTAACTGGAGTAAATAATCTTCTGCTTTATTCCGGTACATCTTTGCTTTTTCAGGAAGATTCCTGCCCAAATAATAATCCGCCATTATGTTATACGAAACAACCATCTGAGCGGTCCATTCGGAAGACATCACCCCCCCGCGGGAAACATTCCTTTGTGAAGCAAAATCAAAACCTTTTACAGTAATAACCTTGCCTTCCGGACGGGAAAACTGAACTTCAACCGCACAGTTTTTTTCAGCAAAAGCCATGATCTCATCGGGATCCATACCCAGTTCCAGCAATTTTCCCGGTCCCAACGCGGCGATAGACCATGAATACGTATCGGTCGCGATAGTTGAATCGCCCTTGCCGCGAAGAATCGGGATATCCTGTTTATTGTAGGTGTTTTTTACAAGCCAATTCACGACTTTATCCCGGGCCTGAAGGTATATGGATTTTCCCGTCAGGGAATACAGCATATTGAAAAAAGAATACGCATCAAGATTATGCTCGGTCGCATACCAGCTAACAGCAGGACCTCCTTTAACGCCTCCATCAGGATCCTGATTCTGCAACGCGATAATGGTACGGCCGATATCTTCCGCCAAAGGGATAAATTGAGGATCTTTACTGCGGTATGAATACTGCAAAGCGGCTATTCCAAGCCATATATTAGGTCCGGCGTGCAGAATAAACTCCGCGGGATTTCCATCATTAAAATAATATGCGTTAAGAAAAAAACCGTTTGATTTTTCCGCCTTCGAAGAAAAAAATTCAAGAGATTTACGCGCGCGGTCGTAATCCGAGAATAACACATACGCCTGAATCGCCAATGCCTGGTCATAGAGGAACGCCCAGTTTGAAATATCCGAATCACCCTCAAAGCTCATGATTAACCCTGTCCTGGGGTTTTGATGAATCTTAAGCCACTGGTAAACTTTTTTAAAATTAGCTTCCGTCAACGCGGTCTTCTCCCGGTCTAAACGAATAACCTCTCCGGACATAACAGCCTGATTCTGCTGGTATGCTTCAACTTTTTTCTTTAACACTTCACGTTCTTTGAAAAGCTTTTCAAGCATCGCGTTAACCTCTTCTATCTTCTTAGCCGCCTCAGTTTCTGCGTTTTCAGCCTTTGCGTGAAGGATCACACGCTCTCCCTCGGCCTTCTGGATCTCAGCTTCAAGTTCTTGTATCTTGAACAATGCCAGTTCCCGCGCAAACCCGACCTTTTGAAGTTTTTCTTTAGCAACGGTTGATTCCTGGATGACCTGAACAAGCTGCGTTACGAGTTGTTTATTTCCCCGGAGCAGCCGCACATTAATATAGGTGTCAATCGCGAGCCCGATCCCGAGTAAAACCACAATCGCACACACCGCCGGCAAAAAAGAACGTTTTGCTCTCGCGTATCTTACTATCCTCTCGCTGCCCGATGAATTCGGTTCATCATACTGCAACCCGATAAGATACCGGTTTGTTTTTTTATGCAGCTCCTGAAACCACGCAACATGCGCCGAAGAAAGCACAGGGTTTTTATACGACAACGGCATTTCTATCTCAAGAGACACCTTAGCTTTTTTATTTTTCAATAATTCCGCAAATCCGGGGTTTAAATTATTCACCCTGAGACAAATGCCTCCCGTGCTGACGTTATTGGTAAATCCCTGCAGCCATTCAGAAAGGAACATATCCCCTCCCAACGACATCAGCCGGAACTGCACCGGAAAAACAGTATCAAGGCGGATATATGTCCTTCGTTCAAAACCAAGTGTTTCTTTAGTCATTATAGTATTCCCGCATTAACCCGGTTTGCGGATTAAAACCACCCGCTGTTTCACGCGTTTAGCCAATTCCTCGATAATCTTTTTGAACGCCGGATATTCCTCTTCGGAAACCCGGTTTTTCTTCAATATCATACCTTGTTTAAATACTATCGTACCGCGCTCAGCGGAATAATCAACGCTGAAATTCAACCAATCATTATCTTCCCGTATTCCCGGTGGAAGATATTCTACCGAATAATCCGGAGGGATAGTTATTGTAAATTGGGTTTGCCGCTTATCCAGCACTCCGAAATAAAGCGGATACCGGCGCGTTTCTTGTGCTACAAGAGAAGAATCGACACCCGCCAATTGGGGCAGAATACGCAATGCGCCCGCCGGAATAAAATACTCAGGGCCGGCGAAACTATAATTCAATTCAATGGGATGATCAAGGGTTTGAAGGTTCTTGACCTCATACTGTTTAAGTTTACCGCCAATACTGATATCCTGTATCCTTTCCTGTATCTCCTGCTTAACCAGCTCAGGCGTGGTATATAACAACCAATACCGTTCTGCCTGATCATAAATACCCGCGGTATCAATACTCTTTTCCGCGTCGATACCCTCCGATGAATTAACTGAAATAACAAATTCATGATTGATTAAATTATGCGCGGCAGGAAACAAAGGCGTGCGGTAAATTTTGTATCCCTGTTCAGTTATCACAAGAATATTCCTGTCCTGATCCGAAGGCGGCAGATCGCCGAACGGGCATGTTTCCGCTGTCGGATCAAGAAAAATGATATCATTGTTTAACTGAACCGCGGCGATACAATGATTAAATAACGGAACAGGAAAATCCTCGTGTAAATTATAATAATCTTTTGTTGCGATCAATAAAGGCCAGGCTTTTAATCCCGCGGTTTTTAACATCGTTACCAGTAAAACGGCCTGGTCCTTGCAATCCCCGTATTTATTTTTAAAAATATCCTCGGCCTGATGCGGTTCATATCCCGCCTGCCCGTACTCCACGGCGACATAGCGGATTTTCTGCGCGCAGAAATTATAAAGCGCTTTTATCTTCGCTTCATCAGAAACGGCTCCCGCGGTTAATTCCGAAACTTTCGCTTGTATCTGAGAATCCGCTTTTATTTTGTTTTGCGCGAGCGGCCACCACCAGTCATAAATATCTTCCCACCGTTCAAACGTAGAAACCAGGAACGTCGGGTTAATTTCAACCAACGGCGGCATATTCGATTCGGGAATAATCTGAGGGATATCGGTAAACGTCCATGAATATACCGTGTTTACAGCCTGCTGTTCAACGCGGGGGGATAAAGAAGCATTAAAGGTATTGTATTTTTCATTCAAAGTTTTAATATGCAGCGGCTTATTTTTAGGGATAGTGATGGAGAAATTAGCTTTCAGAATGGGGTCAAAAGACTGCACCGGATAACTTAAAAAGAAATCTTTCTTATTAACCAGCTGATTGCGCCGTATTTTAACTTTATACTCTATGGTTACGCCGTCAGCTATTTCGGGGAAAGAAATAATGTAAACCCGGGCGTTACTGTAAAGCGGAAAATTAAGGTATTTCGAAACATCCCTGATATGCCGGGTACCTACATACGTCACATTCCCATCAACCTTGATAGTCCGCGCAAATTCCAACTCAACCTTTTCATATGTCGAATCATACTCGATCTGCACCTCGGCATACCGTTCTTTTCCCCGTTCATTCAGAATTTTTACCACATAATGCAAATCGGTTTCCTCTGTCAAAGCAGGAGTAACGGTAACATGCTCATCGGAAAGAAGAAGTAACGCGCCTGCCTGAGGATACTGCTCCGCTGAAGGGGCTGAAGAAATCAACGCGGAAACATCAGGGCTCAGGTCCCGGATATTCCCGGCTTCATGCTGTTTGGCAATAAGAGCGACACGTTCATGAGCGCGTTCCGCGAAATCGGAAGAAACAATTTTTTTATAATTTTCCAGGGCCTTATCGTATAAATTTAATTTTTCACAGGTCAGGCCGTAATAATATAGGAATTCGGGATCCTGCAAAGCGGACTGGCTGAAAACATCCAGAGCGCCTGTATAATCGCCGGATCGGTAATATGAAATAGCCAGCATTTTTTTTGCCGCGGGACTACCGGTTTTTTTGAATTCATCCGCCGCCTGGCTAAACTGGCCATGGCTGTAATATAATTGCCCCAATTCAAAATGCAGAGTATCCGCATTGGCGCCCCGGGAAATTAATTCCCGGTATGTTCTTTCCGCGCCGCGATAGAACTCCTGGGCCTTGCCTGCTTCTTTCCGCGCCGTGTCTATGCTCTGCTGAGAAGAACATGACGCTCCGCATAAAACGACGGCACACACGGTTAAAAACAAATAGAATTTCTGTGTATTCATGGTTTTTCCTGTCTTTTTTTCAGTGCGGATCCACGCTCACGATATTATCGATCCGAAACGTCCGTTCCTCTCCGCGCAAGGCGCAAAAACCGGTAAGATACCATCTATTGCGGTCCTGTCTGATTTCTTTCGGCATAATCTGCCGCTCGGATAATTCGGCGTGGCTACTGGATAAATATTTAATCGTAATGCTCGTTTTCCGGTCAATGGCTTCCTGAAGCTCTGCCATTTTCCGGGTATTCAAATCATTCACCAATTTCGTGTCAATCCCGAACAGAACAATAAAATGATTAAAATCAATTATACCCTTGTCACCGGCCAACCGCACAAGCTTCTCAAACACACTCCATGTTAATTCGACGTCTGAAAAAGCACGGTGTTCCTGCGCCGCGCGTATATCGAGGCTCTCCGCCACAAACCACAACGCGTGGCGCTCCAAATGAGGCAACAGTTTACGGGCCATCCTTAACGCATCAATAACAATTATATCGTCCAAGGCGCGTAATCCGGATTCAGCATTCTTGTTGTCTTTATACAACGCCAATTCATTCATCAGAAATCCTATATCAAAAGGGGCATTATAAGAACACAAGAAACTTCCCTTAATAAAATCAAAAAATTGGGGAACGATCTGATCAAAGGTAGGGGCATTATGCACCATGGAAGCGCTGATCTTATTAATACGGAACGCTTCTTCTGAAATCTGACGCTGAGGATTAATAAGGCTTTGAAATTCCGCGACAGGCAGGCCGTTCCGGTAACGGATAGCGGCAATCTCAACAATACGGTCTCCGGCTCCGGGATTTAACCCTGTTGTTTCCGTGTCAAAAATCGTGAGATCAAGGCAATGGATCTGTTCAGTCATTGTGTCTGGCTATAAGATACGACGGAATTTTCTTAACGGGATGATATGACTCCTTAACACGCGAAAGATTTTTCAAGCCGGAATCATCCATGATATTAATATATTCGTATTGTTTCATCTCATCGCTGAAACGACGGAAAATAAATTGGCTTATCCCCCGGATCGAAAGATCAGCGACCTCATATAAAACACAGAATGTTTCAGTATTAAGCTCAAAACCAAAGGTAAATGCTTTTATTTCCTCATCAATAGTAACTACCCTTCCCTGACAATCAATTTCGCGGTAATTGTCCAGAAGAATTACAAGGGTCTTCCGGCTGTCATCCATCATCCCCCGGTACACCGTATCGGCACATGCGGCGGAACGCGCGAGCCGCCATTGTTCATATACCTTGAGGCATTCACCGGCATCCTTCGAAGAAAACGGCCTGTATTTAAAGTTATAGTGTTTAATGAAATAATTACAACATGCACGTTTTGATTTAAACCTGTCTCCCCGTAATC
The DNA here is from genome assembly GCA_028717985.1 of Candidatus Omnitrophota bacterium. Taxonomy (GTDB): domain Bacteria; phylum Omnitrophota; class Gorgyraeia; order Gygaellales; family Profunditerraquicolaceae; genus STD1-16. Next base: position 1,016 of record JAQUMS010000057.1, on the reverse strand, counting down.
CCGACAATTCATTCCTCCGGCATACATAGTCAACGGATTTCAAAACGTCTTTGTATCCCCATTCACGGTACAAAGCTATATCAGAGGAATACACATTTTCAATACGGGAAACCGCCTTATGTTTATTATGCGCGTCCATAATACGAAAAACTTCCGCTATAACATGGGGATCTGTATATTCCCCCAAGGGAGGTACGTACAAAAAACAGCCGGTCGCGTCTATAAAAAACACACAGAGAGTATTCTGTATCAAAGACCATCGTATATCAAATAATCCCTTCCAAATATATATATTCGCGAACGCGTATACCGATAACTCATGCTTACAAGACATAAGATACCGATTAAAGAGCGGTTTATCTTTAACCGCCAGGGTATTCATTAAAGCTCCGAGATATTCATAACATCCTGGTACTCCGGGATCACGTCCCGTATTTCGTTGATTACGCGGGTCCAGGGAGGGCTTTTCAGGACACCCGCCAAGTAATCCGCATATTCTTGAAATTGCTTTGTTGCCGCATTGCGTTCTATAAAAAGGCAGTGAGGATCAACCGCAAGATAAATTTTATTTTTCCCCCGATTAATCAAAAAAGGATACAACCGGCATTCAAAGGGTCGAAATTCATAGATACGGCACGAGTTATCCTGCGGTAACAAAAACGCACATACAAAATTTTCATCGATTGGATTCAAAATTGTTGTCAGCTTTTTCTTTTTTGTATCGCACCCGGCCAGTAAATTTTTTCCCTTCAGATATTCAATTTCCTCATCAAGAAGCAACGGGCTCCACATACTGTCTTTTTCCGAGAACCTGGAGCACCCTCTGCATTCCAAGCACAATCCCGAAGGAATAATCTGTTTAAAATCCATGGTCCAATCCATAACTCACAATTCATAGATTTTCAACCTATAAATTTTGAGCCTTCAGCTATTTTACGATACTTCCTTCTTTTACCGCCCGATCAGGTGACACAATACAAACGCCGGTTTCATCGCTCGCCGCCAAAAGCATTCCC
>JAQUMS010000056.1 GCA_028717985.1 Candidatus Omnitrophota bacterium | reverse complement strand
GTCTTTTGAATATCGAGCTTGAAAAGCTGAAAGACCGGATGATATCCGCAACTCATCTTGAAAAAAAACGGGCGATAATGGAAGAAAAAAATAAGTTTGCCGAAGCAGTAATTGCAGCTGTGAAAATTGAAGCGGGCGAATTCAGGAATAATCCCCGTTATGCGGAATTTTTGACGAAAATGATTATGGAGGGGGCACGCGTCGTCGGTTCCCGTAGTATCGATGTTTTTTATTCGTCTGCCGATGAGAAGGTCCTGACAAACGAGTTTAAAAGTTCCCTTATCTCGTTAGCAAAAAAAGAGATTGACGAGAATATATTGTTTTCTTTTAAACCCGCGGAATTCCACGATATCGGCGTCATTGTTCAGTCATCAGACGGGCGGTTGGTTTGCGATAACAAGTTTCTTTCCCGTTTTCACGCCGTGTATGATGACGTATATACCCGATTGTTGAAGGAGGCTGGTTAAGATGCAGAAGGTCGCGGGGAAAGTCTATAGGGTTGTGGGTCCGGTTGTGGAAATTGAAGAAGTTTCTTTCCTCCGGATGCTTGATATGGTGGAGGTCGGAGAATTCCATCTTGTGGGCGAGGTCGTCCGGTTGATCAAAGACAGGGCGTATGTCCAGGTGTATGAAGATACAACTTCTTTGAAGGCAGGCGATGTTGTGTATACTCAAGGTTATCCGTTGTATGTCGAATTGGGCCCGGGATTAGTCGGTGAGATTTATGATGGTATTCAAAGGCCTTTAAGTGTTTTAAAGGAAAAAGAGGGCGTATATATTAACAGAGGGGTACATGTTAATGCTTTAAGAAGAGACAGAAAATGGCGTTTTATTCCCGTCATTGATTGTGGCCATACGATTAATGAGGGCGATGTCCTGGGAGAAGTCCAGGAAACACCCTTGGTTAAACATAGAATCATGTGCCCGCCCGGAATCAAAGGGCAGTTGAAATGGATTATTCCTCAGGGCGACTATACTGTTGATGAAAAGATTGCTGTTGTGGAAAAAGAGGACGGGGTCTCCCAGGAAATCACGATGTGTCAGCGCTGGCCGGTGCGTAAACCCAGGCCCTATAAAGAAAAATTGCCCATAGGCGAACCGTTGATTACGGGGCAGAGGGTTATTGATACTCTTTTTCCCGTTGCCAAAGGGGGGTGCGTCGCTGTCCCTGGAGGTTTTGGGACAGGGAAAACCGTTATTCAGCATCAACTCGCGAAATGGAGTGACGCCGAAATAGTTATTTTTGTCGGATGCGGTGAACGCGGCAATGAAATGACAGATATATTGCTCACTTTCCCGAAACTTATCGATCCGAGAACCCAGCGTCCTTTATTTGAAAGGACGATTTTTATCGCGAATACTTCAAACATGCCTGTGGCAGCGCGCGAAGCCAGTATTTATACGGGAATTACGATGGCGGAATATTACCGCGATATGGGGTATAATGTCGCTTTGATGGCGGATTCCACGTCCAGATGGGCAGAGGCATTGCGTGAACTTTCCGGGCGGCTGGAAGAGATGCCTCTTGAAGAAGGGTTTCCTGCCTATCTGGCCTCGCGTCTCGCGGAATTTTATGAAAGAGCGGGAAAGATTACCACCTTGAACGGTTCTGCGGGATCTATTTCAATTATCGCGTCAGTTTCTCCTCCGGGCGGCGATTTTTCAGAACCCGTCACTTCCCACACAAAAAGGTTTATCCGGTGTTTTTGGGCCTTAGACCGTGATTTGGCAAACGCCAGGCATTATCCTTCCATCAGTTGGATCGATAGTTATTCGGAATACATAGAGGATATTAAAGAATGGTGGCATAAAAATATCAGCGAAGAATGGCTTTCATTGCGGTATAATATTATGGATCTTCTTCAGAGGGAACAGCGGCTTCAGCAGGTGGTCAAGCTCGTCGGGCCGGAAGTTTTGCCTCAACGGCAGAGGCTGGTTCTTGAAATATGTTCGGTATTTAAAAACGCGTTTTTACAGCAGTTCGCGTTTGATCCCGTAGACACGTATTCATCTGCACGCAAACAGTTTCTGATGCTGAAAATAATTCTGCAGTTTTACCATACAAGCGATCGTCTTTTGAAAAAAGGGCTCCGGATAGCGGAGATTAAAGAAAAACCGGTGTATCAGGATATTATGCGGATGCGTTTGAAATATACCGAGCAGGAACTGAATAAGCTTGAAGAACTGTTGAAAAAAGTGGAAGCAATGGATTCGGAAGATTTATAAATTCCCAAGAGTTTTTTTGGGGTTTATGTACATGGACGGGTTTATGAAAGAATATACGCAAAGAGATTATGTTGGATTGGAAGAACTGGTCGGACCGATCTTTATTATCCGGAATGTTCATAATGTCGGTTATAATGAACTTGTGGAAATAATCGATGACGAAGGCGTCCCCCGCCTGGGAATAATCCTGGAAGCGGGAAAAGGATACGCGGTTGTGGAGGTCTTGAAAGGGACCAGCGGTCTGTCTCTTAAAAATTCCAAGGTCCGTTTTAAGGAGAAACCTCTTTTAGTAGGAGTCTCCGAAGATATATTAGGAAGGGTTTTTGACGGGACCGGTAATCCTATTGATGGTATGCCCAGGCCGTTTTATGATGAATATGTCAATGTGAACGGTTTGGCAATTAATCCTACGGCCAGAGATTATCCCGAGAATATCATTGAGACCGGGATTTCTTCCATCGATGTTATGAATACCCTTGTCCGCGGACAGAAATTGCCTATATTTTCAGGCAGTGGTTTGCCTCATGATATTTTGGGAACGCAGATAGCACGCCAGGCCCGGGTTAAAGGAGAAAGTTTTTGTGTTATGTTTGTGGCTATGGGGGTCAAGTTCGACACTGCCAGATTTTTTATCCGCAGTTTTGAGGAGTCGGGTGTATTGGAACGTGTTACGGTTTTCTTGAGTCTTGCAGACAGCCCTTCCATTGAAAAAACTCTTACTCCCAGGCTCGCGCTGAGTTGCGCCGAATACCTCGCATTCAAAAAAAATATGCATGTTCTTGTTATTATGACGGATATGTCTAATTATTGCGAAGCCTTACGCGAAGTTTCCACGATACGCGGTGAAATTCCCGCCCGAAAAGGTTATCCGGGTTATTTGTATAGCGATCTGGCCGGGTTATATGAGCGCGCGGGTATGATAAAAGGTGTTAAAGGATCAATCACCCAGCTGCCTATTTTAACAATGCCTAATGATGATATTACCCATCCTATCCCGGATTTAACCGGATATATTACGGAAGGACAAATTGTTCTTGAACGCGAATTGTTCGGAAGAGGGATTTATCCTCCTATCGCGGGCTTGCCGTCATTATCCAGGCTTATGAAGGACAATATAGGTGAGGGGCTTACACGAGAAGATCATCCCGCTTTGGCGTCTCAGTTGTTTGCCTGTTACGCGAAAGTAAAAGATATCCGCGCGTTGGCTTCTATCATAGGCGAAGAAGAATTGACGCCGCTGGATCATTTGTTTTTAAAATTCGGGGATGAATTCGAAAAAAGATTTTTGAACCAGGGGCATTATGAGCGGCGTTCGCTTGAAAACGGGCTTGATTTAGGGTGGGAAGTTATTTCTATCCTTCCTAAGGATGAACTTCCGAGAATACGCGAAGAAATGCTTAAAAAATACTACAAACCGCGGAAAAATGAAAGTTAATATTGCCGCAACTAAAACAAATCTGTTACGCGTTAAAAAATCTCTTGCGCTTACCCAGGAGGGCTATCAATTGCTTGATGAGAAACGCAGGATTCTCATGAGCGAGCTCTCGTCTATTATTCAGATTACCGATCAGGTCCAGGAAGAACTGGAAAAAGCGTTACGGCAGGCATATGTGGTTTCGGGTAAAGCCGTGGTGGTCATGGGGCAGAAAAGGCTGGATGCCCTCAGTTTCGCCATTAACATAAAAAATGATATTTCATTGTCACAGCGAAGGATTATGGGCGTTTCCATTCCGGTGGTTGAATTAATAACGCGGCATTATCCTCCGTATTACAGTTCGTTTGACGTCAGCCTGCATGTTGATGAAGTGATTGTTTCGTTTGAAGGCATTCTCAAACTGATAGCCCAATTAGCGGAGAAGAAGATAGCCCTGCTGCGTCTGGCAAAAGAACTTCAGAAGACGGTCAGGAAAGTTAACGCGTTAGAAAAGGTGTATCTGCCGTATTTTAAGGACGCTTTTAAATATATAGGCGATCGTTTAGATGAAGAATCCCGTGAAGCGTTTGGAATGCTGAAGATTATCAAAGAGCGTATGCGGGTCCGTGAGAAGATAAACTGAAAGGGAGTTGAACCGTGATTGAAAATATCCTTGTAGCAGTTGAAGGGTCTCTTGAATCGTTAATGACGGCGAAATACGCGATATACCTTTCAAAATTATTGAATTCCCGGCTTACAGTCGTGTATGTCGTGGACGAAAAAACGTTGAAAGATCTTCTTAAAAGCAGGATTTTTGTTGAAGTCGAAGCGATGGAATATGAACGTGATCTTGTGGAACAAGGGGAAACTTTTTTGGTCCGGATTAAAGCGCTGGCGGAAAGCAAAAAAGTTCAAGTTGAAACACAGGTGTTGCGGGGCGTGGTCAACGAAGAAATAACCAGAAAAGCCGGAGAATTGCAGGCGGGTTTGCTTGTTATGGGGGAGCCCCGGCATAAGTTGTCCCGGGTGGATACATATTACGACGAAGGGGAAAAAATCCTGCGGGGAGTGCATTGCCCTATTGTTATAGTTAAAAATGCCGAGATGATCGAAAAAATTTTTAAGGAGTTGAAGTAATGCTTTCCGATCATCTTAAAAAAGAATGCTGTATTATGGATTTGAAAGCGGAAACCGTTGAAGGCGCGATCCGTGAGATATCAGAACGCTTAAACGGAATGGTCCTTGACAGGCAAACATTTGTTCTTGATGTTTTAGCCCGTGAGAAGCTTAATTCAACGGGGATAGGTTATGGCGTCGCGATTCCCCATGCCCGGACGAACTCCGTGAAAAATTTGGTTATTGGTTTTGGCCGCGCCGTCCGGGGTATTGATTTTAACGCTATAGACGGGCAAAAAGTTAATTTTGTATTTGTTATGGGGGCTCATCCGCGGGAAATCAGGCAATCTTTGGGTGTCCTTTCCGAATTATCAAAGTTGACGCTGACTCAGTCTTTCCGCGATAGCCTGAAGGCGGTTACAACTTCTGAAGAGGTTATAGCTTTGTTTAAGAGCTATGAAGATGCATTTTATCAACCTTTGTTAACCTGAGAGAACTTGTATGGGGGAATCTCACCGAAAAACCGGACTTGAATTTATCGGCGATATTTCATGGGGCACTCATCTTTGTTATTTTTACCAGTCAAAGGAAGATTTTACCGAGATTGTCCTTGCCTATGTGAAGGCGGGGCTGGAAAACAATGAAAAGTGTTTCTGGGTTGCGTCTCCACTTATGTCGTCATCGGAAGCGAGAGCCCTTTTGGAAAAAAACGTTGCCGATTTGTCTTTATATTTCGACAAGTCACAGATTGAAATCACGGATTATGAGGGGTTTTATTTTAAAAACGGCCAATTCGGGCTGAGGCGTTTATTAGAAGAGATTGTCGCGTTAATGCAGCAAAGCCAGAAAAACGGGTTCAGCGGGCTTCGGCTTGTCTTTGATCTTTCATGGATTACCCAAAAAGACTGGTTGAATTTCATGGATTATGAAGAAGAATTGAACGAGGTGTTATGCACTCAAAAGGTTTTGTCGATGTGTGTGTATTCTCTTGATACGTGCAGCCCTGTTGATAGTGTGGACGTGGCAAGTAAGCATCAGTATGCCGTCGCGAGGCGTAACGGTAACTGGGAAATGATTGAGGTCAATGAACGTAAACTGGCAGAAGATTTTTTACGCGATAATGAAAATAAATACCAGACGATTTTTGAAACTACCTGTACTGCCACGATTATTTTAGAAGAAAACACCACGATTTCTCTCGCTAATAAGGAATTTGAAAAGATGTCGGGATATTCTAAAGCCGAGCTTATGGGCAAGAAAAGCCTTTTTGATTTTGTGTCGGGGGAGGAATGTACGATGATGATGCGCGAATATCACCGTTTAAGGCGGATCGACCCCAATCTCGCGCCCCGGTATTACGAAGCCCAGTTTGTGGATCGCTTTGGTAAGATAAAGGATATATTCGTGACCGTGGACATGATCCCGGGCACCAAAAAGAGCGTCGCGGCTATTTTGGATATCAGCAAGCATAAACAGATTGAAAAAAAACTGGAGCTTTTAAACAGAAAATTACTTGCTTCTAACCGTACCCTTAAACAACTCGCTTTGCGTGATCCCCATACCGGTTTATATAATCACCGGTATATCGCTGATGTCATTGAAGCGGAATTTTTCCGCGCCAAGCGTTACGCTCACTCTCTTTCTGCGATTTCCATCGATCTCGATTATTTCAAATCCATTAATGATGTATATGGCCATAAGTTCGGCGATGTTGTCCTTGCACAGTTTGGAAAACATTTGAAGCGTATGGTCCGTCCGTATGATATTGTTATCCGTTCGGGAGGGGAGGAGTTTCTTATTATTTCTCCCGGCACTGACCGTCAAAAAGCGGTTATTCTTGCACAGCGGATTTTGGACGCGATAAGCCTGTATAATTTCGGGAATAAAAAGCATATTGTTAAGCTTAAACTGAGTATTGCCGTAGCGTCGTATCCGGAGGATAAAGCTTTGAAAGGTATGGATCTGGTGGGGATAGGAGAACATATCCTTAATAAAGCCAAAGAATCGGGAGGCAATAGAGTTTATTCTTCTCTGGATATTGCCAGTGTTAAGTCGGTATCGCCGAATAAAAAAAGAGAGGAACGCGACGATATTAGAAAGCTCAAGGATAAAATCGATAAGATCAGCAGGCAGGCGAATCAAAATTCGGTTGAAGCGGTGTTCGCGTTCGCGAAAACTATAGAATTAAAAGATCATTGCACGGGAGAACATGTTGAACGCACGGTTCATTACGCGACGGAGCTGGCAAACGCTCTGCATATTCCCAAAGACGAGGTTGAATTGATCCGCCAGTCGGCAATTCTGCATGATTTGGGCAAAATAG
>JAQUMS010000055.1 GCA_028717985.1 Candidatus Omnitrophota bacterium | reverse complement strand
CACGACTTCATGTTTTTTTAAGGAAGACTCAGGAAACGGCGGCAATTTATATTCCACCCAATGAGGGGATATACGGTTTATTTTCCCTCCAGGCCGGCCATCAACATAAAGATCAAAACTCTCAACCTGCTGAGTAATATACATTTTAACCGGCACTCTTTGTTTATAAATCATTTCAGAATCAGGACTCATCAGCACAGCCTGATTTTCCTTACGTAAATCAAAATACGCTTTTCTCGGCTTTCCCACAGGGTCTTCATCAAACGCGACAATACCGCCCCATTCCTGGGTAAACATATCGTGTATAAATTTAGTTTTAGGCGGATCCTGAAGATACGCCTGCGCGGCCGGAACATCATTGAAATTCCGCCAATCATCATGCCACATCATCATTGTCATCCCCGCTAAACCCGTCTGAGAAAGCAATTCCCGGTCGCGTAGCAGTTTTTTGGACTGTTCAGACTCGTCTTTCACGCGATAAAAGATCCACGGTTCCTTCATATTAGGTTTCGGGACAGGCGCGTAAAACCCATATTCGGAAATCAAAAACGGTTTATCCCCGGAACTTATTTTCTTTATTCCTTCAACCAGCCCCCTATACCCAACGCTTGAAGTGAACTTTTCAAATCCGCACGCGTAAATATTAAAACTAACGACATCCCAGGGTTCCGGGCTCACAAACGCGGCATTAGGCATATTGGCAAACGACACGGGAACTCCGGGGCAATTCTCGTGAGCAACTTTAACCACCCTTTTCATGTACTTTGTCGTAACAGGATTATACAAACAGTCAGGATGGGGCTCATTGCTTAAAAACAACAACGCGATATTGGAATGCTTCGCGTAAATTTTAGCGTCGCGGATAATCGTATCAATGGCACGCTGAACATGAGCTTCGTTATGAGGCAATGTCCCCTGCTCCGTCCAAATACCGGCCAGGACCCACAACCCGTATTTTTCAGCCAGCTCAAGAATCTTCTCGTCAAGCAAAGCATATGTTCGTATCGCGTTAAATCCGGCTTCTTTAATCCTGCGCATATCTTCTTCAATAAACGCGTAACCGGATTTATCATCCTGAACAGGATCAAACTGGTCTTTGCCCGGGCGTATACCCGAATAACCAATTGCATTCAAAAATAATTCTTCATCACCGGCGAGAAGAACTCCATTTTTAACGGTAATTGCGGGAAAACGCGTATCGGACGGTTTTTCAACTTCGGGGAAAATAGTATGGAGAGGATATATTTGGAAAAATAGAAACGCAAAACCACTAAAAAGGAAACCACGCATGATCCCCCGTATCATACCGCCTCCTTTAATGAACAGACACTTTATGAAACGCAGTAAACATAAAGTGTAGTCCGCCATTATTTTTACGGCGGACGTCTGTGAATTAACTCTGACAGTTACAAGTAGATTTGGAACAAATCTACGCAGTGCTTAACTGACGGAGTAATTTAAATAAGCAGGCACTCCATGGATGCGATAAATATAAAGTGTAGTCCCGACGTCAGTCGGGAAAATTAACCCCGCAGCTTATTCCGAAAATGTCGTAGAGATTTTCAGAATGATTAAGCAAGGGGCCATTTTGTTTTATTCTATAGCACAAACATTATATCATAAACAAATATTTTTCAAGATTAATACACCCTGTTCCACTCCGGAGGTGGACCAAAACGACCCTGTTCCACCTCCGGAGTGGAACAGGGTCATGCTTGAGCTAAGAACTATAAGGACATCCCGGATAAACCGCCCCGAAATTGTTGCAATTTTCCCGTATTAAAACACAGGTAAATTCCTTACCCGATACTGTTTTTTGTTTCCCCAATCGTGTTTCATATATCCGGCAAAAATATGTATTATCGGCGTTCTTTTGAAGGTTGACACACGGATCACCGTCAAGAACACCGCAGCACGCCCCACAGCGGCGGCATAAAGATTCGTGCCTTTCTTGTTGTTTCTTTAGCTTTTCCTGATACAGTTTTTCGTCCATAAGAAAATAGCCTTTTAGCTTTTAGCTCTTAGCTCTTGGGTCTTAGCTCTTTGATTTTCCTAAGATCTAAAAGCTAATGAAATCCTCCGCACAAATATTCTATCGCGCAATGCGCTACAGACAACCCGAAGATCCCGGTCACAGTAGGCAGACTCCCCAGTTTTCCCCGCGCGCGGCCGCGTTCAAAATATGATTCCCCCGGCACATCGACTTTGAGGCGGGCATGTTTACAACTCTCATCCGAATATACACACACGATCCCTTTTCCGACTCCCTCTTTACGAAGCCTTTTACGGATCCTTTGCGCCAATGGACAACCTTTCGTTTCAAAGATATCGCCGGCTTTAACTGAAAACGGATTAACTCTCAATGCCGCGCCCATGGAAGAAACAATCGGAATACCCAGCTTACTGCATTCCGACAAAACCTGGACTTTCGGATTCAAAGAATCGATCGCATCAATAACAAGATCCGGTTTATTGCTAAAAATTTCAGCAAGAGATTCTTTATCCGCGAATATGTCCAGGGCTTCAACACGGCACAGAGGATTAATATCAAGAACCCGTTCCTTAAGAACATCTGCCTTGAATTTTCCCAGTGTTGAATGTAACGCCGCCAGATGGCGGTTTAAATTCGTGGGTTTCAGGGTATCGAAATCAACCAGCCGCAAAGACCCGACACCGGCGCGGGCAAGCGCTTCAACCGCGTAACTTCCCACAGCGCCCAAACCTATAACAGTAACTGAGCTCTCCCTCAACTTTTTCAGTTTCTCTTTACCGATAAGAAGTTCAACGCATAAAAACTGTTCCATTATCCCATAAACCTTTCATGAACGTATTTTCAGGTTCACCTCTAACAACCGCAGCCTCAGAATACAAACCGTGGAGATACTGCACATAATATTCGCTCGAAGGCGTAATCCCTTTTTGAATACCGGCCATATCCGGGAAATCCGTCTCAAGAAAAAGCCTGTCCAAAGGAATCAACTTCAATAAAGCCAATTTATCAACAGTAGCGCTTTTTAACGTCCGGAATGAAATAAACGCCCCTAAATCAAGCAAAGCCCTTAAATCACTCCCGGTACCTGAAAAAGCGTGTATCATGAAACGGCTCCGCGTCAAATCTTTTCCCCGCAGAATATCTATCAAAACATCCCACGCCCGCACGCAATGCACGGAAAATGGCCGGCGAAGAGAACAGGCAATATCAACCTGCCGTGAAAAAACATCTTTTTGTTTTTCAAAGTCAATATCTTTCCTTGATTTATCCAGGCCTATTTCCCCTATTCCCGATGCAGGAACCGCGCAGGCCCGAAGCAAAGACTCTTCCCATCCCGGAATAATCTTCTCAGCCTCCCAGGGATGCACGCCAAAAAAAGGAACCACGCACGAATATCTCCGCGATAATTCCGCCACCCTCTGCCAATCAACAAGCAAAGAAGAATTACAGAAAAAACGGGAAATCCCTTTTTGCTCAGCTTCCGCAATAAAAGCGCCGGTCAAACGTTCATCGCCGGCATCCTGAATATGAATATGCGCGTCCTGCAGCAATTTTCACCTCCCCCACTCCCGGAGTGGGACAAACGGTTATATCTATATTCTATGCGAAAGGCAACACGACGCAATAAATTTCCCTAAAAAAAGGCCCAGCGTATAAAATGCTGAGCCTTTTCGAAACTTCCCTGATTAAAAAAACGCTTTTATTCCAACGTCACCGGCCACATATAAAATTCTTTTAAAACTGCAGTATACGTGCTGTTTGCCGTAGACAAAAGATAGATTTTAATCGCAGAGGCGCCGTCAGGAGCCTGATAATAAAAAGGATAGTAATTAAACACCGTCTTGCTGGAAGCCAGGATTGTCCTGGTACCCAGGTAATTCCCCGACGGTCCATAGGCATCAATGTTAATATCTACTTCACCCACGCCCGCGGCCCGGTCAAATTGGAATCGTCCAATATACGATTGTTTCCCTGTAACAGGAATCGCAGTACTGGAAATAAGATACTCCGCGGCCGCCCCTTTCAGCGTAAGTTTAACGGAATCCGCGGTAACATTGGCATTGTTTATTCCCCAGGTATTGAATTTCGGGATAATATTTTTCTGACTGATCTCAGCGGCAACTTCATTCAGGAGTTTCAGCGTAGTTGTTGTTTTCATCCCATTTTGAGAAACATATGAAACTACGTCTTTAAAATCCTGATACGGATATTCATACGCGCCAACGGTCGACTGCCCCTGTTGTCCCACTTTATGGAACAAAAGAACAATAACTCGTCCTTCAGCGCGGGCCTCTTCAATCTTTTCAGTGATCTCCTGCACAGTTAAATTTCTGCCGATATCTGAATCATACGATTCCAAGCACACGATATCGGACGGATCAAACGGATACACGTTAAACGTAGGATATTCTCCCGTGCGTGAGCTCCAGCTTCCATTCCTGCTGTATCTATACCGCTGTGTCACATCCCTTCTGACCGCATCATTATAGGAAAAGAAAGGAATAGCAAAACCCGAGATCTCATAATTCGGATACGTTTTGCCTATAGTTTTTTTAAGATACGTTATCGGACCCTGCAATTGAGTAAGATACGAAGTATAGTTGCTTGTCCTTAACGCCACCAGATCAAGGTGATTAACCGAATGAGACCCTATTTCATAGCCTTTTCCGTATAATTGCTTTATCTGGTTCGCGGTCATATATCCGGATTGTCCGACAGCTCCGGTAATAACATAAACCACCGCCTTGATCCCTTTTTCATTGAGCACCGGGGCGGCGTTGGTGTACATACTGGTCCAGGCATCGTCAAAATTAAATATTACCGCGAAATTCTTTTGCCTCCATTGAAACGGCAGCTGCAAATAATAATATTCATACTGCCCTTTTGAAAAATCGGTATATGACTTGGGCTGGACCGCGGTCATCAAAATAACATTAGAAACATTCACCGTAGAATCCACCGAAGCCACGTTGAAATAAACCGAAATATATGCAACGCCGGCAGGCGCTTTATAGGAATAGCTCAACGGCCGCTGATCATTAATAACCGCGAGGCATTGAGAACTCACATACCCGCTGTTGCCGTCATATTCGTCAACAACAATATCCAGAGAACCGGCTGTCACATTAATATTGCCTTTTAATGTGTAAACCGTATTTTGCGTGACCGGAATAAGATTAGTATGAACATTGGCGTAAATCCCCCATTCATCCGGCGTTAAACTCTTGCCTTGTGTATTTACCGTGAACGACGCCTGATCAATAACAGTAACAGTTGGCTGTGAAGCTATCCATTCGGTAATCACGATATCAGGAGAGGTAACCGCGAAAGCCTGAAAAGGCGCGCACACTATTGAAAACAAAATAACCGCGGCGCAGGAGAAAAATATACTAAGAATATTTCTGGTCGTCGTCATACGGGATAAAGAAATACTTAATGCTTGGCCCATACTTACCTCGCTTCTTTAAAAAAGTTATTAAAAAGGTACCAAAATTTATTGCCTTTTCAAAAACCGCTAAAAAGGCAATTTTATTATATCATAAAAATTTAATTCCCCAACGTTTTTTAAACCTTACCCCTTATCCCGGGAATTAAAAACTGTGTATTATCCACCTGCCGACAAAATAGCTGGCTATGATAACGATAACCGCGATACTGATATGCTCAAATATTGACTGCCAGGGATTAACGCGCCTGATCCGGGCGATAGTATAACTCATACCGGCAAGCAATGCCAGACCCCACGTTACTGAACAAAGCATCGCAAGAGGAATCGGCAGAAAAGAAACAATAAGGACAAAAGTCAACGACACAAGAAGACGGATTAAAAAATTAGTGCATGTTGAAAACCACACTTCCCTGCTATTAAGGCATTCCGATTCCTGATACATATGAATCCCCAAAGAATCAGAAATATTATCCGCCAACGCGATAACCAATATACCCGCGATAATACTTAATTTAGACTGTTTGAGCGTGTCCAGACCGGTAATAAGCCCCAGAATAGTGATAATAGCGGACGTAGCCCCAAAACTAAATGAGGTTTGTGAAGGACGGCAGTTATTTTTAATTTTGTTTATCATAGGCACCTATTGTATCGTAAAAGGATATTATTTACAATAGAATTGAAAATTTTTACGCTATGTATCCGCTTTTTTATTTAATTGAGCCAGACGATAAACAGCACAAGCTGTAGACACTCCAATTAAGAATAAAACAAGGCCGGTATACACAAAACTGACGCGCGAAGATAAAATTCTAAATATCCCTGAAAACCCGAATACAATAAATATACCCGCGGAGATCCATTTGATTTTCTGTTCAGGAATGTGCTTCCGCAAAACGATCCCCGCGCCTATGCCTATAGCATCAGCAACTATCATCCCCAGAGTCGTGCCCATAAGAACCATCGCCATATTCTGATACTCTACCGCCAGGCTTATAGTGGCAAGCTGGGTCTTATCCCCCATCTCGGCAAGAAAAAACGCGATGCCGACCGTAATAATAGGGCCGTAACGGCTTCCTTTCTTGTCCTCCCCTTCAAGTTTATCTCCCCTGATAGTCCACAAGCCAAAAAATATAAACGATAAAGCGGCGATAAAAGAAATAATATCAAAAGGAATAATCACCGAAAGGCAATGCCCCACGAAAACCGCGAGAGCGTGATTTATAACCGTTGCCAGGAATACCGCGATCAAGACTTTATACGCGCTGTACTTCGCGGCAAACGCCATTGCCAAAAGCTGGGTCTTATCCCCCATTTCCGCGAGGACCACAAAGATAAACGATGCTAAAAAAGCAGGCATAAAGCTCTCCTAAAAAAAGCCCACGAATGTTACTCATCGCGAATAAATTCAAAACCTTGTCTTATGGTCAAAACGATCAAGGTTCATTACTTTATTCCACGCTGCAACGAAATCGTGTAAAAATTTCTCCTGCGAATCAACACTTCCGTATACTTCCGCCAAAGCCCGAAGCTGAGAATTGGAACCAAAGATAAGATCAACACGGGTGCCGGTCCACTTGAGTTTGCCCGTTGCGCGATCACGCCCCTCGAAAACGTCTTCGTCTTTCGTGGTAGCCTTCC
>JAQUMS010000054.1 GCA_028717985.1 Candidatus Omnitrophota bacterium | reverse complement strand
GAGCATCAAGCCATGAAATAAAACAAAAAGCCGTTGAAGAAGGCATGCGTTCATTGAGGCATGACGGTTTATTAAAGATTTCTCGGGGTATAACGACAATTACCGAGGTTATGCGTATAACTCAGCAGCTTGAATCCTCTGAATATTAATATGGCCTTATTTTCATATACCGCGAAAATAAATCCGAACCGGTCCATCCAGGGAGAAATAGAAGCGGAATCCGAATCGTCCGCCGTTAAAAAAATTTGTGCTTTGGGGTATTTTCCCATAGATGTGCGGAATAAGAATACAGCCGTGGTTAATAGCCAAGGCAGTTCCGGGAAACACGTTTCCCGGAAAGATGTTTTTATGTTTACTCGTCAGCTCTCTAAGCTTATTTCATCCGGAATTACGATTGTGAATGCCCTGGAGCTGTTAAGGCGGCAGACTAAAAATAATTATTTTTCCTCTGTTATACGCGAAATTACGGACGCGGTGAAAAATGGGGCGGGGATAGCGGAGAGTTTGTCGCGGTATCCCAAGATTTTTTCCCGGCTTTATGTAGCGATGGTGCGTTCCGGTGAAGCCGGCGGCACTCTGGAGGCCGCATTAAAGCAGACTTCCGATTTTTTGGAAAAAGAAGAAAGAAATCGAAGCGCTTTTATACGAGCGTTGGTTTATCCATTGTTCGTAGCCGCGGTGGGGATAGGGACAGTTTTTATTCTTTTAGTTTTTGTTATTCCCCGTCTTGTTTTTATGTTTGAGGATATGGGGCAGGTTTTGCCTATCCCGACAAAAATCCTGATTGAAACATCTTCTTTTACACGGTCATATTGGTGGATAGAGGTTTCGTTTATAGTGATTTTGACCGCCGTTTGGAAAAGGGTAAAACGTAAATCCGGCGTCAGGATGTTTATTGACAAAACAAGCATCAAGGCTCCCGTTGTAGGCCGGATTATTCTCCAAACCCAGATTGGCCGTTTTCTTCGTACGATGGCATTGTTGCTTGGCGGAGGCTTGCCGGTATTATTTACTCTTGAAGTATCTGAAGCCCAGGTTGAGAATCTTTGTTTAGTTTCGGAAATACACGTCTTCAGGAAAAAGATCAGTGAAGGCCTTAGTCTTTCCGAATGTTTAAAAAACTCGGTATATTTTCCTCTGGAAGTACAGAATATTGTTGCTGTGGGCGAGGAAACAGGGACTCTGGAAAAATCTCTTACGCGGTTGGCTGATGATTATGAGTCTGAAGCTGATAGTGCCGTTCAGGTCTTTCTACAATTGCTGGAACCTGTTATAATAGTCGGTATGGGGCTGATTGTGGGATTTATTGTTTTGTCGATGCTTTTGCCGGTATTTCAAATTAATTTTGCCGTTCAATGATGTTCGAAAGTTGCTCCGGCAGTGATGTATGTTTACACAGGTTGGGAGATGTTTTTATTAAAGGATAATTTACTCCAACAGCAAAGCACTGCGTAAATTTCTAACGAAATTTGCTTGTAGCTGTCGGAGTTAATTCGCACAGTGACTTATGTTCACTCACTTTGTTCGTTCCATAAGTCACGTGCTCATTAAGGGTACGGTATGAAAAATATAAGAGGGTTTACGTTAATAGAATTGATGTTGGTGGTCATTATTATTGGTGTTTTGGCGGCAATGGTCATGCCGCGCCTGGTAGGCAGGTCTGAACAGGCTCGTATTGCTGCTGCCCGGGCTGATGTAAATGCCAATATTCCAACTGTCCTTGACCTTTTTGAACTGGATACCGGACGGTATCCGGCGTCTCTGGACGAATTAAAAACGAATCCCGGTTTGGGCGACAGATGGAAAGGCCCGTATTTGAAAAAACAACCCAAAGACCCCTGGGGCAGGCCCTATATTTATGAACCCTCCGGTGCTGATGGTCGTGATTATTCATTATGTTCCGAGGGGCCTGATGCCAATAATCCGGATGATAATATTTGTAATCAATGATTTTTTTTCGTTCCGGTAAGTCTTGTAACGGGTTTTCTCTTGCCGAAGCGGTTGTTGCCCTCGCCGTTTTTTCTACCGCAGTTGTTTTGATCCTTCAGTCATTCTTGTCCTGTCTTAACGCCTTAAAAATTTACCGGAGTACGTCCGATGCCGTTTTGGTGTCTGAAAATAAAATGTGGGAATTCAGCAGAGAGGCGGAGAGAACGGGAGAAAGTGATTTACAGCGGGAAGGCAGAGAAACCTGTAACGGAATAGTATATTCCTGGAAATCAACCGCACAGCGCGATAGTGAAACAGGATTGGTCATGATGACATTTACCTGTGAATGGGCGGACCGGCAGGGAAAACCGCCCCGTGATCTTATGTTCAGAAAATATCTTGTATTCAAAAAAAATGAAAACTAAGGGTTTTACATTAGTAGAGCTTTTGATCGCTTCTTTGATTACGGTAACGGTTTTAACGGGGATATTTTCGCTTTTTCATACCGCTCTAAGGACATTTGAAACGGTTGATGTTTTATCGGAAGCCTACCGGTCAACCGATTTTTTTATGCGCAGGATAGAGGTTGATTTAAAGAATTGTTTTATTTATACGGCGGAAGACTCCGGATTTAAAGGGAATTCTCAGACAATGGAATTTTTTTCGGTTTTGAATTCCGGAAGCGCTCTGTATGACGTTTGTAAAATCAGCTATGTGTTTGACGGCGGGATTACCACAAGAACGGTATTAAAAAATTTAGAAATAGGAACAGCGGTGTCTCCCGATATGAACCGAAAAGTTTCCGCGAAAGCCGAGGCTGTGACATTCCATTATGCGCGTTATCAAAAGGATGTCTCGGGTGATTCGTTATTGTGGGAAGAACAATGGCCGCCCGGCGATCTGGTTGCCGCAGGAGGTGTAACGAATTCAGTTCCGGTTGCCGTTAAGGTTTCCGTGGAAAAGAATTTGACCGGAGGAGGAGGCCGTCTTGATCAAAGATTGTATTTTGAAAAGATAATACCGAGTATGAGTGATAGGCGGTAATAGTATGAGTCGTGCCAAACGCGGTTCCGTGCTGGTCGTAAGTTTATGGGTGGTGTCACTTATGGCGGTTTTTGCCATAAGCCTGGCGCATCGTACCGCCGTACATTTAAAAATAGCGGCGGGCCAAAGAGACCGTTTGCAGGCAGTCTGTTCAGCCGAATCAGGAATCAATTGGAGTGTTTGTCTTCTTGATGAGGATTCTTTGGATGAAGAAACCCGGGGTTTTGATACCCGTGCTTTCTGCGGGATTAACAGACAGCGCGGAGCGGATAAAGAAAAAACATTTGTAAAAGAGCTGATGCCCGGGGCCCGGTTTTCTATCCGTCCGGAAGGAGGCGTATCTTCTGAATACGGCCTGGAAGACGAAGAACGAAAGATATCAGTGACCGGAGATGGGCGTTTTTGTAAAGAAACAGTAAAATTGCTTTTAAAGGAAGCAGGAGTGGATGATTCGGACACATTGGCCGAGACAATGTTTGAGTGGTCGTCTTCGAACAGCAGGATTCCCGAAGCCAAAAAAGAAGCTTTTTCAGTCCCTGAGGAATTGCGTATTGTTTTTGAATATTTCTTTAAAGAAAAAGGAGAAAATAATTATTCCCAAAAATCCTGGGAGCTTTATAATAAGATCAAAGATTCAATTACTGTTTTTACCGAAGGCGCGTGTAATCTTAATACCGCGTCAGAAAAAAATCTCAGGATTATTTTTAGGGCATGCGTGAATACGGAAGGCGGCGACCTGGCTACCGTTTCAGATGCCGATTCCCTTGTGGGAAGGATATCAGTTATGCGGGAGGCGGGTGGGATTTTCGCTCGGAATGAATTTACGGAAATTGAAAAGACTTTAACTCAGCAGGGCCCGGAATTGACCAGCGGGCAAAAGAACATTCTCTCCCGCCTTCTGAATGATAAACGTTTGATTGTGTCCGATGTTTTTACCATAATTTCATCGGGAAAGACCGCGGATGTATCCCATGATATTAAGGGCGTGTATGACAGGAAAAATAAAAAGTTTTTATACTGGCATGAAGAATAAGAAAAATTTAGTTTTTGTCTTTGAACACGATGATGCGTTTTTCCGTATCGCGAAGGTGTATCCGGAGAAAAAGACAGGCCGTATCGTTGTCGATGATATCCGTGAATATGATACCGGCCGGCGGGATGCCTCCGGATCCGAGAATGCCGGAGAGATTTCCCGTGTTTTTAGGGAATTCGGGTATGAGAGGGAGGAAGTTATTGTATCTCTACCCCGTGACAGTGTAACGATCCGTTATTCAAGAATTCCATCTTTGTCGTCCCGTGAAATAGAAAATATTCTTCAGCTTCAGGCTTCCACATATCTCCCGTATCCTAATGCCGATTTAATCACCGCGTATCAACTTATACGGCAGGATCGGGATGGTTATTCCGATATTAATTGTATAGTGATTCACCGCGATTCAATCAACCGTTTGATCAACGTCCTTCATTCAGCCGGCATCAGTCGTTTTAAAATAATCGTAAGTTCGTTTGGATTCCTTTCGTTCTACACCCGTGCCGGGATGTCTGCGGGAGGGGGAGCGGTTATGTTTTTGGAACGGGGCGTGCGCCATGAAGAATTGGTGATCGGGACCCGGGAAACAATGGTTTTTAGCCGGACATGGAATATTGCGCACAAACAGGATGTTTTGGGGCAGACACTGGAAGAGATAAGAAAATCAATTGAATTATACCGTAAAGAGATATCTCCACAAGCTCCTCAGAAACTGGTGGTTTTTAATGCCGGCACTAACGCGGGAAAATTTTCCGAAAACGCTATTCCCGGATGTGAAATTATGTATGCCGGATATTCCGATGTGATCGCGGCGTCACCGGAAGTAATGGAAAAAATTTCTCGTTCTGCAGGTTCATGGATACATATTCTGGGGGCAGGGATAACTGCCTTTCCTGAATCCGCCTATGTGCTGCCCGCCGATTTAAAACAAAAGAGTTTAAAAGAAAAACACCTCAAGGAGTTAATGAAGGCAGGAAGCCTTCTGTGTTTAGTGTTCCTTATCCTGTTTGCGGGCATCACGCGGCATTTTGAAAATAAAAAGCTGTATTTGAATAAACTTAAGGATCGAATTAAACAGCTTGAAAAAGAAGCGATACCTCTTGAACAAAAAGAAAAAAGGCTTGCCCTTCTTTCCAAACGGAGAGTGGATTCCGCGTCAGTTCTTTCCGTTCTTACGGCTATAACCTCGGCTGTCCCGGAAGACATAAAACTGACCGAATTAACCTATGAAAACGGGGAGGTGTTTATGCGGGGTGAATCTTCCCGTTTGGAATCGGTTTTAAATTTTGTGAATTCGCTTGAAAAATTACCGCGGTTTAAAAATAACCATATCTCGATGAATCATGCTTCCGCAAAAAATGCGGAGACAGTTTTGTTTGAAATATCATCGCGAAAAAGGAAATAGAATGAGCAGGATATTATCCAAAAGAGAATATGCGCTTGCGTTGGCAACGGGGATAGCGATCGCGGGAGCGGTGTTTATCAGGGTATTAGTAATGCCTGCCATTCAAAAGAACCGTGATTTCGACCGGGCGATCGCTTCGAGTAGATCGCGGGCGGCACAGTACGAGTGGTTGATTAAAAACAAAAAAAATATTGAAGAAAATTTTAAAGCTGTTTACTATTTTTCTCCGCGTGAAGAATCGAATCCTACCTATTCCGTGAAAGTCCTTTTGGAGCTCGAATCGGTAGTGCGTGAAGCGGGGTTGAAGGTTGTTGATCTTCGTCTCCAGCAGGGAAAGAATTTTAAATCAAAAGATCTGATGATTGAACTAAAAACGGAAGGGCCGTTGGAATCGTATCTGAAATGCGTGTATTTTTTTGAGCATTCCGCCGCCCTGTTCACTGTTCATCGCCTGAGGATTGCCGCTCAGGCAAATTCTGAAAATTTAGAAGGGGGGATGACCGTTTCCCCCCTTATTCAAGAATAATGCGTTCCCGGGAAAAAGTTTATGAGTTATTTTAATGTTTTAGGTTTACGTGCGGAACCGTTTTCAACAAGCCCGGATCCTGATTTTTTTTACCACTCATTAAGCCATGAAACAGCGTTAAAAAGGCTTGAAATCGCGATAAGGCTGAAGCGCGGCTTGAGTATTATCTGGGGAGAAGTAGGAATAGGCAAGACAACCTTGTGCAGGTTAACCGCTCAGGCGTTTGTGGAAGATGAGGATTTTGTTTTTCATTTAATGCTTGATCCCGGGTTCAAAACTGAAGAAGAGTTTTTAGCGGGCCTTGTGGATATATTCGGGGTCCCGTGTGAAGCTCGGTCTCCCGCCGCGTATAAATCCTGTTTAAAACGTTATTTATTCCGGCAAGGGGTAGAGGAGCAGAAAACAGTAGTGCTTCTTATTGATGAAGGGCAGAAATTTATTCCCGATAATCTGGAAGTCCTCAGAATGCTTTTGAACTATGAGACAAACGAGTTCAAGTTACTTCAGTTGGTTATTTTTTCTCAGCTGGAATTACGCCCGAAGATAGAAAAAATCCATAATTTTATGGACCGTGTTTCCATGCAATATACGATCATGCCTTTGTGTGAGAATGAAACACGGGAAATGATTGCGTTCCGGCTTGAGTCGGCGGGGCTTAAAAAAAATAGCCGGATTTTTTCCGATGAGGCCCTGTCTTTGATATACGCATATTCGTCCGGTTATCCGCGGCGGATCTCTATGATTTGCCATGATGCTTTAGAGCAGTTGATTATCCGGGATAAAGGCCTGGTCGACGCTGAAATGATACGAGAGATCATGAACAGGAGATGAAAGTATGGTGCCTGAAGAAAAATTGCTTCGTTTGATACGGGGAAAAAAGATTCAAAAACCCCGTGAAGAAAAAAAACAGGAATCCGCGGCAGTAGCATTATCATACGGCAACGATGTTTTCCGTGGCGCGATTACCCGGATCACTGTTTTTTTCACGTTTTGGTCAGGCATCAGGATTCTGCAGGTATTGTGCGCGCTGGCGTTTATATTCACGCTTGTTAATTTTCTATATCCGGTTTTTTTTCTAAAAAACATTGCAGTCCTTTCGCACATAAAAGGAACACATGAAGGCTTATATCCCGTTGTAAATACTTCTTTT
>JAQUMS010000053.1 GCA_028717985.1 Candidatus Omnitrophota bacterium | reverse complement strand
CAAGAAGAAATAATAACTCTTGCGGATATAGATATCCGTACTGCTCGTTTGCATCTATTATTTTGTCTGGTGTGTATTATTTCGTTCTGTATAGGTGCTGTTAAAAGAATTTAATATGAGTGTGCTTGCGCGATTTTTATAACTATTTGTAATTAATGATTTTAACGCCGTCATAAAATTTTGTGACGGCGTTTCGCTTAGAAAAGCATACTTGGTTTTCCGTATAACCAAGGTATCGCTTAGAGAAGCATACTTGGTTTCAAGGTATCACTTAAGCGTATAAGTTTTCTGTCGCGCTTTATAAGGTAGGGGCGAAGTGCAAAAAATACTTGACATAATATTCAAATATGATAGTATTTCTATTAAGTTAGTAGAGTAACGGAGGGTTGTTGGATGAAATTATCTACAAAAGGCAGGTATGGGGTTCGTTTAATGCTTGATTTGGCTGAACATTCTAATCAGAGCCCGATTTTTTTAAAGGATATAGCTGAAAGGCAGGGGATTTCTGAAAAATATCTGTGGCAGCTTATTTCCGTTCTTAAGAATGCGGGTCTTGTGAACTCTCTCCGGGGAGCCCATGGCGGGTACATGCTGGCTAAGCCGTCTTCAGAAATAACTCTGAAAGATATAATTCTTGTTTTGGAAGGACATATCTGTCTTGTAGATTGTATTGATGTTCCTTCTCAATGTAGAAGAGCGGAAAGCTGTGTAACCAGAGATATTTGGAAAGAAATAAACGATACCATTTCTCATACATTGGAAGGCTTGACATTGGAAAAGCTTGTAGAAAAGCAAAAATATAAAACAGAAACGGCTTCATATAGTATATAAATTATGGTAAAAAAAGACAGAAAAATAAATGTTTTAACGTGGTATGGGCGAATGCGTCACGGTATCGCGTCAGGAGGCGTTTGTCAGATGAGGTTTTAACTTGTTTTGAGCACATAGGCCTTTCAATGACACTCCCATGTATCCTGGCTAAGATTAGGCACATGGTTTTTTTGTAGCTAAAATCACCGGTGACGTCTGTAATCGTAAAGGAACGAACCGTGAAGAAAATATAACCGTAATAACCAGATAACCGGGAAAACGGTATTCATAGATATGCGTGGGGAATAGGTTTATTAGGATGCTAAAAAATTCACAGGAGAAAAAAATGACTAAAATTGACGCGCAATTAAAAACGGAAACACTTGCGTTGCATGGCGGACAGGAAGCCGATCCAACTACCGGATCGCGCGCTGTGCCTATTTATCAGACAACGTCGTATCAATTTAAAAATTCCGACCATGCCGCCGATCTTTTCGGGCTCAGGGAATTCGGGAATATCTATACTCGTTTGATGAATCCGACTACCGACGTGCTCGAGAAAAGAATTGCTTTACTTGACGGCGGAGTCGGAGCTTTAGCGGTGGCAAGCGGACAAGCCGCGATAACGATATCATTATTAAATATCGCTCAGTCCGGAGATGAGATTGTTTCCGCGGATAATCTTTACGGTGGGACGTATAATTTATTCCATTATACGTTTGCCCGTTTAGGCATTAAGGTAAAGTTTGTTCCGTCTAATGATTTGAACGCTCTTCAGAAAGCCATCACGCCTAAAACTAAGGCGGTATACGCGGAGTCTATAGGAAATCCGAAACTGGATGTTGCCGACTTGGAAGAGATTTCGAAGATCGCGCATAAAAACGGTGTTCCTTTTGTATTGGATAATACGGTATCGCCGTATTTATTGCGGCCGATTGATTTTGGGGTGGATATTGTTGTTTATTCCGCTACCAAATTTATCGGCGGCCACGGAACAAGCCTTGGAGGGTTGATAGTTGATTCGGGGAAATTCGATTGGACCAATGGAAAGTTCCCGCTTATCGCGGAACCCGATCCGAGTTATCATGGAATTAATTTCGTGGAAGCGCTGAAACCTTTGGGTAACATCGCGTATATAATAAAGGCGCGGGTTACATTATTGCGTGATTTAGGCCCTGCGCTTTCCCCATTCAATTCGTTTCTTTTCCTGCAGGGGCTGGAAACATTGCATTTGAGAATGCCGTATCATTCGAATAACGCACGTACCGTGGCCCAATACCTGAAAAAACATCCCAAAGTCACGTGGGTAACGTATCCCGGATTAGATGACAGCCCTGAAAAAGAAAAAGTCAAAAAATACCTTTTGAAAGGAGCGGGAGCGATTCTGGGATTTGGTATTAAGGGTGGTCTTGAGTCGGGGAAAAAGTTCATTGATTCCCTGCAGTTAATATCGCATGTGGCCAACGTCGGTGATGCTAAGAGCCTGGCGATCCATCCCGCGACAACAACTCACCAGCAGTTGTCGCCCGAGGAACAAGTATCAACGGGAGTAACGCCTGATTTTATCCGGTTATCAATCGGCATCGAACATGTAAGCGATATTATTGCCGATATTGAACAGGCATTGGAAAAAACAGGGTGAAAACCTAAGTTACAATGGAGATGCGATATGAGTAAAATTTTTTCTGACATTACGAAAACGGTCGGCAATACACCTTTAGTGCGGTTAAACCGTATTACCCAAGGATTAGATGCAACTGTTTTGGCAAAACTGGAATTTTTTAATCCGCTTTCCAGCGTGAAAGACCGGATAGGAGTCGCGATGATCGAAGACGCAGAACGGCGGGGTTTTTTACATAAAGACTCCACGATCATAGAGCCGACAAGCGGGAATACCGGGATCGCTTTGGCATTCGTAGCCGCGGCCAAAGGATATAAATTAATCCTTACTATGCCTGAAACAATGAGTATTGAACGCCGCCAGTTACTGGCGATTTTTGGAGCACACCTGGTTTTAACCCCCGGCACAGAGGGCATGAAGGGGGCGGTGCGAAAAGCGGAAGAATTGGTAAAAGAAACTCCCAACGCTGTTATTCTTCAGCAGTTTAATAATCCGGCCAATCCGGAGATCCATCGTAAGACTACCGCTGAAGAGATCTGGAACGATACCGATGGCGCGGTTGATATTCTGGTGTCGGGTGTCGGGACAGGAGGTACCATTACCGGTATCGCAGAAGTGATAAAAAAAAGGAAGAATGATTTTAAAGCGATCGCGGTAGAACCTGATGCATCTCCTGTGCTTTCAGGCGGTAATCCCGGCCCTCATAAAATCCAAGGCATTGGCGCGGGATTTGTTCCTCAGGTTTTAAACAGGAATATTATTGACGAGATTATCCGCGTAAAAGAGGGAGACGCGGGAGCTGTCAGCCGTAAACTCGCCCGTCTTGAAGGTATTCTTGTCGGTATTTCCAGCGGAGCCGCTGTATGGGCGGCGTTGGAAGTAGCCAAGCGAAAAGAAAATAAAGGTAAAGTTATTGTGGTTATTATTCCGGATACAGGAGAACGGTATCTTTCCACATGGTTATTTAAGGACGATGTTCCCGTATAAAGGAAGATAAAATGGCGGATATAGGTATTGTGGAAACAAAATATTTTACGTTCGCGGAGCCTCCGAATGAACTTGCCCTTCAATGCAAAGAAAAGCTTGGGCCCATTACTCTTGCGTATGAAACATACGGACAGTTAAATCTCGAGAAGAATAATGCTGTTTTAATTGCTCACGCCTTATCCGGGGACGCGCACGCTGCGGGTTTTCATAAAGGACAGAGTAAGCCGGGCTGGTGGAATGATTTGATAGGCCCGGGCAAGGCGTTTGATACGAATAAATATTTTGTTATCTGTTCAAATGTCTTGGGAGGATGTAAAGGTTCAACCGGCCCCGCAAGTATAAATCCTAAAACTAACAAACCATACGCCCTGGATTTCCCGTTAATTTCCATATGGGATATGGCGCGGTGTCAGAAACATCTGATTGATTTTTTGGGAATTAATAAACTGCTTTCTGTTGCCGGCGGTTCTATGGGGGGGATGCAGGTTTTGGCATGGCTGGTATTATTTCCTGAAAAGATACGGAGTATTATCCCTATCGCTACTGCGTTCAGGCATTCTCCCCAGCAGATCGCGTTTAATGAGGTTAGCAGGCAGGCGATCATGGCGGATTCTCATTGGAAAGCGGGGAACTATTATGCGGGGGCCCATCCGGTAAAAGGACTGGCTTTGGCCCGGATGATCGGGCATATCACGTACATGAGTGACGAGTCAATGGCGGAAAAATTCGGCAGACTGAGAATGGCGGATTCTGAGCCGTTTAAATTTACCGCTGATTTCGAGGTTGAAGGTTATTTGAAGTACCGGGGGGATAATTTTGTGCGGAGGTTTGACGCGAATTCATACCTCTACATTACCGAGGCGATGGATAATTTTGACGCGTTGGAAAAGGGGTCTCTGGAGAAGCTATTGCATGGTCATAAAGTTAAAGTCCTGGTGATGGCTTTTAAATCCGATTGGCTCTATCCGGCGTATCAGTCAAAAGAAATTATCAAAGCATGTAAGCTGTCCGGTGTGGAAGCAAGTTATTGCGAAATTAATTCAACGTACGGGCATGACGCTTTTCTGCTGGAAACAGAAGAGGAAACGCATCTTATTACGCATTTTCTCAAAAAAGTATTTTTTAGGTATGAGGTAACCGGTGACTATGGGGCTTGATAACGTTAGATTGGATCACAGGATAATATCCGGACTGGTGCCGCGGGGTTCCACGGTTCTGGATCTGGGTTGCGGTAACGGGGATCTTTTGTATATTCTTATCAAAGAAAAGATCGTCCGGGGCCAGGGGATCGAGATAGACGAACACGCTATATATAAGTGCGTGGCCAAGGGGTTAAATGTTTTTCATGGGGATATTGACAGCGGATTGGCCGATTATCAGGATAAATCTTTTGATTACGTTATTCTCAACCAGAGCCTTCAGCAGATCAGGCATTTTGAAACGGTATTCAACGACGCGTTGCGCGTTGGAAGGCGCGTAATAATCGGCCTGCCTAATTTCGCCCATTTCTCTTCGAGATTTCAGCTTTTCTTTTTGGGGAAGGCTCCGGTGACCCGGTCGCTTCCCCATACGTGGTATGACAGCCCAAACGTGCATTTTTTAAGCATGACCGATTTTATTGATTTTTGCATCCGTCAAAACATAACAATAGAGAAACGAGTGTATCTCTCAGAGGATAGAGAAATACATTTGTTCGCGAATATATTTTCGACTGCGGGAATATTTGTTGTTTCCCGTTGAAATTATTAATTCCGGAGAGCATGTGTTTAGAAGAATTATTAGACAGGAGGAGAAGAATGCCGTATATTAATCTTAAATTAGTTGGAAAGCTTACCCGTGAACAAAAAGAATCTATCGTCAAAGATTTTGCGGATACCTTATTGAGAGTGGCGGGTAAACCGAAATCAAGCACGTACATTGTTATTGATGAAGTCAACGGAGAAAACTGGGCGCAGGGTGATAAACTCCTGGGATAACCGCTTTCGGGATTTTAATTCGTGCCTGTGCTTTAGCCGGGAACAGTATGCGTTTATTAATGGATAAAAAAGAAATTATCACGTGGCTTCACGAGTCTTCTCCCGGCGCGCTATCCCGGTTATTCAAAGACGCGGATGCCTGCCGTCATAGGTGTGTCGGAGATTGTGTGCATGTGAGAGGAATAATTGAATTTTCCAATTATTGCTCGAAAAACTGCCTGTACTGTGGTTTACGTAGAAGCAACAGCCGGATTCATAGGTACCGTTTAAGTTTGCCTGAAATTTATGCCTGCGCTGAACAGGCCAAAAAACTCCGGATTCCGACGGTTGTTTTGCAATCGGGAGAAGACCCGGGGTATTCAATAAAGGATTTATGCATTCTGGCCGCAAAAATAAAAAAACTTGGGTTAACGGTAACCGTGTCAATAGGTGAGCGTTCGTTTCTTGATTATCGCCGGCTTAAAGAAGCCGGTGCGGACAGGTATCTTCTGAGATTTGAAACTTCCAACGCGTTATTATACCGGAGGCTCAAACCGGATTCTTCATTGAAAAAGCGTATTACGTGCATCGAAAATTTAAAACAATTAGGATACGAAACAGGTTCGGGAAGTATGATCGGTTTGCCGGGCCAATCCATAGGAAATATAGCTTCCGATATCCTGCTTTTTGCAGAACTCGGGCTTGACATGATTGGTATCGGGCCGTTTATTCCTCATCCTGATACACCGTTGTCAAAGGCAGGGAAAGGTTCATCTGAAATGGTGTTGAAAGCTGTTGCATTGACGCGATTGGTTACGAAAAATACCAATATCCCGGCCACTACCGCATTGGGCACTATAGACGCGAAGGGAAGACAAAAAGCTCTTTGCTGCGGAGCAAATGTGATTATGCCTAATCTGACGCCGCGGGAATATCGCGTTTTATACCAAATTTACCCGGATAAAATTTGTATTTCCGAAGATTCTATTAAATGCAGGCAGTGCATTGAAACCATGGTAACCGGGATCGGGAGAAAAATCGCGCGCGGTCCCGGGAACAGGCGTGTGCAAAGGATCGTGAAATGAAAGTTGCAGTAGCTATGAGCGGCGGCGTTGATTCTTCCGTTGCCGCGGCGTTATTAAAGAAACAGGGGCATGAGGTGATCGGGATAACCATGTGTTTTAATCTTTCCGATGCTTCCGGTGAAAAACCCCGCTGCTGCGGGCCTCAAGGGATTTTTGACGCGAAACGGGTTGCTGATATTCTCGGGATAAGCCATTATGTGCTTAATTTCGGCGACGAAATGGAGCGGACTGTTATTGCCGATTTTATACGGGAATACCGGGCCGGCAGGACGCCAAATCCGTGTATACGCTGCAATGAGTTGATTAAATTCGACGCCCTTTTGAATAAAGCTTTGTGTCTGGGCGCTGATTTTCTTGCTACCGGCCATTATGCGGGTATAATAAGAAAAAGAGGCGTGGTATATTTGAAAAAGGCCGCAGATACGAAAAAAGACCAATCGTATTTTTTATACCGCCTGACGCAGGATAAATTAAAAAAAATTTTGTTCCCGCTTGGCCGTTTTACCAAAGAAAAAGTGCGCGTGATGGCTACGCGCTTAAAATTACCGGTAGCTGGGAAACGGGAGAGCCAGGAAATATGTTTTATCCCCGGGAAAATGCAGGAATTTCTGAAAGCGCGGTTGGGGACTTCTCTGAAGCCGGGACCGATCACTGATACGCAGGGCGTTGTTATCGGGACGCATAAGGGGGTCGCGTTATATACTATTGGACAGCGTGAAGGTTTGGGGCTTGCGCGCGGAATTCCCGTGTATGTCGCTTCCTTGGATCCCGTGAATAATACCGTAGTGGTCGGCGGGAACCAGGAATTATTTAAAACTCATTTCAGGGTAAAGGATCTTGTATTCCCGTCCGGGCCGTTGAGAAGGA
>JAQUMS010000052.1 GCA_028717985.1 Candidatus Omnitrophota bacterium | reverse complement strand
TATTTATTTCGGCGCCGCGGTTTCTCTCTTGATGGCTTCCGGGTTGGGGTGGGTAGTTTCTTCAGCCTGGTTATTCGGATATTTGTTTGGTTTCAGCCTTGTTATCTCTGCAAGCTATCTGTTGTTTTATATACCCTATGGCATCAGCTCTTACTATATTCACCGAAATGATTTTGAGACTGTGAACAGAAATATTTTTGGTCTTGTGTACGGCGGGCCCGCGGCATTGGCGAAATTTATCGATACGTTCCAGGATTGGAAAGAAATATTCAGGTCCCCTGCAACTATTATAGATAATCTTTTCGCGTTATTCGGCGGATTAACCGCGGGTGTGATTCTGATCGGCGCTGAATTGGCGTATGACGCCGCAACCGGGAAAAAAGAACTCGCCAAGATAAAATGGAATTTATTATTTGAATTATACGGGCATAGAAACGACATATCGTTCTGGAAAGGCATTCCTCTGTATTTCTCCCAGTATGCCACTGCCCGCTATTTATACGGAATTGATTCGTATGAAGCCCGGTTAGTGGAACGGGTCGCGTTGACCGCTGTTTTGAATGACGATTATCTTGATTATGAAATGGATACCGACGATGTTAATATTTTTAAAATGAAGGATAGAGCGCGGGTTAAAAATATTTTTGCCGAAACGCTCCTGCCAATACGCCCGAAAGGCTCAAAAAGAAACGTGTTCCATATCGCGTTCATTAAGGTTAATCCCTGGAAACATTACCTTTCTTTTGCCGAACAATTAGGGCTTGATGTTTCAGACGCAAAAACATGGTTTGCTTCAGGATACAGTATTGCTGAAACACGTAAGAACGATGGTGGAAAAGGACGTGCCCAAGAAGCTAAGGGACTTATAACCCAAGTACCGAGTACAGAGTACAGAGCACAGAGTAAAGGCAATAAAGGTTTTGCAAAGAGCAAAGAGCAAAGAACTAAGAGCTATCTGCTATCAGCTAAGAGCTATAGAGATGGCGGAACTCAGGCCTTTGCGTATCCGGCTATGGCTGAGGGAATGGAATTGGCGGATGTTCGTATTAATGCTTTAATAGGTTTAAATATCAGTAAAGGGGCGGTTGCAAATATTGGTGTTGAAGGCGGCTTACCTTGGGATGATATACGGAGGTTATATCTGGGTTTGGTATTTGCGTTAAATCAAAATGCGCAGGATGACAATTTTGCTACGCGCGCATGGTTGGATGAAAACGGATATAGAGAAATCAAGATTATTCTCACCGGCGGAATAAACGCAGTCAGCGAAGTGGATGCTCAAAAGAATGAATTGTATCTTTCCTGGAGAGCGATGCGCGGACCTCCGGAAACAGTTTTTGAATCAAACTATCAGAAAGATTTAGATTTGTCGTTGAAGATTTTACTTTATCACGCGCTCCGGCATTTTATCCATCCTGAAGAGTCCGAAGCTACAGTCCAGCACTATACCATTGAAACCCTTAAGGCTCATTCGAATATTTTTTCCTCTCACCTGAAAGTTATTGATCCGTCATCGCAAACCGGGATAACAGCAGATTCTGTCTGGTTTAACCTTCTTTCTTCCATAGCTGAAAAGAAAATTTCTGTATTTGCCATGGCCGTGCCTTTATCTTCTGTCGACAAAACCCAGGCGAAATTTCTACCGTTATTTGACGGCGGGGATGCTCAGTTGACCGTTGATTTCACTCAGCCGGAAGCAGCGGATATCCGTCTGACGGGAGGCAAAGGAGCAAGTCTGGCTGAATTGGCGCAGATACCTGGAATTGACGTGCCGGAAGGATTTACGGTAACTACGGAATCGTACGATAGATTTATAGCAAGCAATGGATATTCAAAATCTATAAAAAGACTGGAAGATCTTTCAGAACAATGGATCAGTCTAAAGCTTAAAGGCAGTGAGAACGGGGAAATTCCTGCTATTGAGCAAAAAATATCAGGGTTGGGAGAGAAAATACGCAAAGAGATGAAGGACGGCGTTATTCCCGGTGAAGTTTTAGGGGCAATAGCGGCAAGTTACGAGCGTTTAAGCGTGCGTTTTGGAAGCGATAATATTTCCGTGGCCGTCAGAAGTTCTGCCACGGCAGAAGATTTGCCGACAGCATCGTTTGCCGGACGACAGGATACATTTGTAAACCAGAGAGGCAATGGTGCAGTTGAACAGTCCGTACGTGACTGTTGGATCTCCCTTTATGGTAACAGGGCGATACAATATCGCAATGAACAGAGGATGTCGGTTATCCGAGGGCTGGCGCACAAAGGCGATGATGCTGATTCAATTGCGTCTCACAATACTATTTTCCGTCATTCCCACGTTAAATTAGCGGTCGTCATCCAAAGAATGATATCGCCTTATGCGGCGGGAGTAGGATTTACCGTGGATGTTGCGACGGGAAAACCCGGAATCAGGATAGAAGCTAATTACGGGCTGGGTGAGTCGGTGGTAGGCGGAGAAGAAAGCCCTGATTCATGGTTTATTGATCCGGATGTGCGTAATATACAGGAAAAAAGACTTGGAGCGAAGTCGAGAAAAATAATGTGCGATGATCAGGGTAGTACTGTCTGGATGGAAACTCCTGAGGAAGAAAGACAGGTTTTGGTATTTACCGATGATAAAGTAATAGAGATTGCACGGGCGATAAAAACGATAGGAGATCATTACTCGCAGACGCATGGATATAAGTTTATGGATACCGAATTCGCCGTGGACGGGAAAAAAGCGGTATATTTTGTCCAGGCGCGTCCGGAGACTATCTGGTCTACCAGGAGTGAAAAGGTGACAATGACGGTCAGGGGTATTCCCTTAGAAGAAGCGAATAAAGGTACGATAATTTTTGAGGGTGGTGCTCCGGGTTTCCAGGGGGCTGTGACAGGGACACTTAAAGTAGTGAACAATTTGGATGAAGCTGAGAATAAGGTTAAAGAGGGAGATATACTGGTAACGGTAAGGACTACCCCTGAATGGAATATGGTTACGGTGCGGTCCAAGGCGGCGATCGTAGACATCGGGGGGACAACAAGTCATACAGCGATTGTGAGCAGGGAACAGGGAATACCAACTTTCCTGGCAGCCGGGGACGCTACGGCGGTACTGAAAGAATTTGACGGCTGTGAGGTCACAGTAGATGCCAATAATATGGTTGTTTATAAAGGCGCTCTTCCTATAGTTGAAGGAAAATTGCAGGATTTCCTGAGAAATGATATCGTAAGGCGGCAGCGTTTGGTGACGGCTCATGTTGTCCATAAAGAGGATGCGGAAGGACAATGGATAGGGAAGCCTGAGTTTTCTTTGGGCGGATGGCAGCTTGAGTGTTACTGGAATGCTCTTGCATTGGTTGAGAAAGAACTCGGCATTACTTTGGGTTCAAGGAAAATAGAGAACGGAATAATCTATATAAAGAATGACGAAGTCAATACCAAACTTAACGGCCACTTAAAGGGGCTTGGTATTGACAGGCTTGAAGAGATTTTTAAAGACAGACAGGAGGCCCTTGCAGAATTTTTGCGTGTGGTGGATACGTTTGAGTTGACTCCGGAATCGTTCAAGGAACTTACAGATGCCTACACGCGGCTATTAATGCATTTTCAGATCAGATGGGGATTCGGGTCGATTGTAATGGAATCTCTGCAGAATGAACAATTGGCCCTTTTGCCTCCTGATGTCAGGCCGATAGTACTGAGTTATTTCCGCGCTCCTCTTGAAACCGAGACTAAACGTATGGATGATAATTATAAGAGATTGGTTGCCGGAGCGATGAAATATGCCGGATATTTTACAGGAAGTATAACAGAAATAAAGGAGGCCCTGGAAAAGAACGCCCCGGCATTTTACAGAATGGTCGTTGAACACGCCAAGAACTATAAATATGACGAAGTCGATATGAGGTTGTCAGTGCCTGTCGATAAAGTTATCAAATCTCTGCAACGAGATATTAAGGAATCTTTTGCTGTAGGGAAGAAACACCAACAACCGGTATCTTCAGGAAAAGGGATTGAAGGGGACATCAATGATATTCTCGGCCTCTATGTTGCCGATATCGGATTATTCTCCAGGACTCTGAAACTCGCATATAATCAGTCCATTCAGAAGGAGAATGAGCATCATATACAGGTGAGAAAACAGTGGATCATGATAGATAAATTTCTGGCACTGGGTTTTTGGCTTGCGCAGGTTGGAACGCTTGGTGAAGCCAGAAATGTTTTTGATCTGGATACGGCTGATCTGATGAAAGCTATAAAGGAACTTGTCGGAGATTTCGGCGGCGGATTGTATGAACACAAAGAATTGAAGTCCAAGTCGGTGTATTCCGAAGGCGTGTTGAGATCGGTCACGGTGATGGATAAGAACAATCTCAAGCAGGAGACATTGAAGCCGTGGGGCGATAGCCGTATTCCGTTAACCGGAAAAGGAATACTTGAAATCGGATCTGAAGATAATCCTGATTGCTGTTCTATGAGTTATGCTATCGGAGAACACACCATTATGATAGATTCTC
The DNA here is from genome assembly GCA_028717985.1 of Candidatus Omnitrophota bacterium. Taxonomy (GTDB): domain Bacteria; phylum Omnitrophota; class Gorgyraeia; order Gygaellales; family Profunditerraquicolaceae; genus STD1-16. The sequence goes on along the minus strand of JAQUMS010000052.1, from coordinate 2,904 downwards.
TTTTTATGCCTCTTCTGGAAAATGATTTTATCTATGCGGCAGGACTGGTGTGGGCAGTCAAAATTGCCATGGAAAAAGAGTTGGATGTTATTGTGGACAGCCTGGTTGATGCCGGGACTTTACGCGTGATTTATCCTATGCTCGATAACGTGGTTTTCTCAAACGGACGGGACCCAAGGATCAGCCAGGAATATTCCGTCATAGCGCGTGGAATAGGGGAAAGAATAGTGGAAGTTAAAGAGGGACGGATAGCGGAAGCAAATAAAGATGGGGTGTTAGTTTTAACCAGTGGATTATCTATAACCCTTGATAAAAACGGGTTCCCCTATGCAATAGACGAGAAAGGTAACTGGAAAGGCGGGGTCAGTATTCTTTGCGTCGGCGGTATTGGGGATGTCTGCGGAAAGCCCAATGCTGCTGACTGGAACAGGTCCTGCAATGTTTGTGGTTGTGAACGTAACAAAGCTTTATATGAACTTCGTTTAGGAGAGTATTCATACCGTCTGGTGCAATGTGAACGCTGCGGATTGATATTTGTCGAACATGTGCCGACCAATAAGGAGATTTTCCGGATTTATTCCGGCGTTTATTTCAGTAATAAAGGCGGCCACGATACACTTGGGTACGCAGATTACTTTGAAGATATTGAAGGGAGATTGGAAGTTGCCCGTTTACGTATGGAAGAGATGAAACCGTGGTTGGTTCCTGGAAAGACAGGCAGTCTGCTTGATGTCGGTGCTGCCTGCGGATATGTTATGCAGGCCGCTAAAGAAAAAGGTTTTGACGTAACGGGTGTTGAGATATCAGAAGATGCTGTGAAAAAAGGAATGGAATTATTTGGACTTACAATACAACAAGGGACATTGGCACAACAGATGTTTTCGGACAAAGAATTTGATATGGTGACAATGTACGACGCTCTTGAGCATGTCAAAGATCCTCTGGAAGTCCTTTACGAGATCAATCGTATCCTGAAGAATGATGGGGTTCTGGTAATACGGGTGCCGAATATAGACAGCCTTGAGGCCGACCTTTTGGGAGATACATTCCCTATGATAAAAGCCGATCATTTATATTATCTGTCGCCTGCTACACTGGGCAGGCTTCTTGAAAAAGCCGGTTTTGAGATTAAAGATATTGTGTCTGATACCCGTATGTTCAATTTCTTTTTAGATCAGGATGATATCTTAGGACTTGAAGCCCAGGGCCGTGGAGCTCATGTCCGCGTAATCGCCCGTAAAGCGCGTAAGCAGGAGTCTGTAATTGAAGAAAACGACGGCGGGGATGATATTTCTTTGGGTGGTGTTGAATATGAAGCGCAGAATGAAAGAATGTTAAAATTAGGAGTGGAAGTTCCTCTCCCTGATCTGACAGATATTGAAATAGCGACGCCGCATAAAGAAAGCAACACACAATTTCTGATAGTTTCTGATTGTCAATTACGCTGCCGTTTTTGTATAAATTATAAATTTTTACATGAAGGTATGTTTAAACCATTTTATCTTAAGTGGAATGAGCAATCCTATCGTCAACTTTTGAAAAAACTTAAAAATTCCGGTATATACGCCCTCACCTTGACAGGCGGAGAACCTTCAGTGCATCCTCAATTGGTTGATTTTGTCAGAGTGGCGAAAGACGAAGAGATGAGAGTCCGTATTACCTCGAATGGTTTAGGATTTACAGAAAAGCTTTTATCTGATTTGAAAAATGCCGGTCTTGACACGCTTACATTTTCCGTTTTTTCTTTTGATGAGAAATTATTTAGAAAAATCGCACGGCCTGAAATTTCGCTTATTGAAAACAGAAACGGTACATCCCGGAATATAACCGACAGGATAAAACAAAATATAAAAACCGCCGTAGACATAGGGTTGGATCCCCGGTGTAATGTTATTTTTACAAAAGACGCGTATATTCAGGGGAAGATAAAAGATATTATTGAAACGGCTCGGGGTATGAATGTAAGAAAATTCCAGTTGAAAAGTATGTCTATTGAAGAAGGCAATATATTCGGCCGGGAACAGTTTATCGAAATTGATGAATATATGCTCCAGGATTTATTTCCGCAGACGGTATTTTACAGGAACTCACGATGGCCCGGAGAGGAAATGAAAGGTTTTTATTCATTGGATGGCCTTGAGCCGTCAAAAATACAATTGTCTATAGTGCTGTTTAGTTTTGAGAAAGCTAAACGAGCCAATACTATACGCGATATCTTTATTAATCCGTTTACTTCCGTTGACCGCTTAGCAACAACGGGCAGAGATCCTAAAACAAGTTTTCCCGCAGTAATCAAAAAAGAAGAAGGACGAAGGGCGACGGATGAAAATTATAAGAGCTATGAGCTAAGCTTGTCCGCCGATAATCTAGTGGCGGGAGCTAAAAACTATCGTGACGGCGGCGACTCCTTCGGCAACGGCTTAAGTGAAGAGCATCGTAAAGCACACGAAGCCATAGATGCTGGATTCAAAGGAATGGCAGAAGGCAAGCAAGCCGCAGACATCAGCAATCACGCAAAAGTAATAAAAGCCAAAGAACAAATCGGCGAAGATATGAGAGTGGAATTGAAGGTAGGGTTACTGAACTTAGGAATAGCCCGAGTCTATGAAGAAGGATTAAAGGAATTACAGGTATGGCAGATCCCGCAGGGAAGAGCGCCGCCAGTGCATGTTGGTTTACACCGTAAATCCGCGTATTTATTCATAGAGAATATCAAAGAAATCAGCCAATCAGAATTAACCTACCTCATCCTGCAGTCAGGCTTGGAGTACTTGGTGCGTAATGCCATGAGCAAGCAGGATATCAGCTACACAATCGAAAGACAAAAAGAGATCGAAGAATTCGTTCAATCCGTAGCGATGCCGTTTAAATACATCTTTGGAATGGAAGAAGCGTATGAAGAAG
>JAQUMS010000051.1 GCA_028717985.1 Candidatus Omnitrophota bacterium | reverse complement strand
TTAATAAGGAGAATTTGTATGTTGGATTTTGAAAGGATCAAATCATTGTTACCTCAGAAGTTTCCTTTTTTTATGGTTGATACCATTACGGAAATACACGAAGGAAAAAAAGTCATCGGTATCAAAAATATAACCGGTAACGAGATCTGTTTTTTAGGTCATTTTCCCGATGAATCGATATTCCCGGGCACACTGATTATTGAATCCATGGCGCAGGTCTCGACTTTCCTTTTTTTTAAAGGAAACAGAAAAAAGCAAAAGCTTGATTTTTATCTTGGGGCAGTTAAAGAAATGCGGTTTATGAAACCGGTTGTCCCCGGAGATCAGTTGTGTATTGAAGCTGAAGCGTTGCGTCTTTCTCGGGATACCGCATATGTTAAAGCACGAGCGAATGTGGATATGAATGTAGTGGCTGAAGGAGAATTAGTTTTTGTTAGGAGAAAATAACTTTTATGCATGGAGGAGTGTGTATGTCCGATAAAATCAATGATGATTTTAAACAGTTGTTGTCTTCTGTTACCGGTGTAAATCCCGATCAAATCGGCGATACGGCTGATTTGATTAAAGATGTTGGGATCGATTCTCTCAAGGTAATTGAAATAGCCACTAACATTGAAAAAAAGTATAAAATTACAATCAAGGATACTCAGTTGAGGAAACTAAAAAGAGTGTCTGATGCCGTAAAATTGATCAGAAATTCCCTGAAAAAAAATGAAAAGCAGTAAACGGGTTGTTGTGACCGGTATTGGGCCGCTTACCTCTATGGGGATAGGACAAAATGAGTTATGGCAGAACCTTCGTAAAGAAAAACCTGTAGTTACCCGGGAAACCATTAAACTCGATAAGGAAGAATGGGGGACATTCCATTACCATAAAGTAAAAAATTTCAATATTCGCAAATACGGAATATCTCCGGAGGCCCTTGAATGGATAAAAGATTGGAAAGAAGGCGATGAAACAATAGATTTATTTTATCTGATCGCGTCCATTCAGTTGGCGTTGCGTGACGCCAAGTTACCTCACGAATCATCATCAAAACATCCTTTCGGATTTGTTATAAGCCACGAAAATATTAATCTTCTTTCATTCCTTTCAAAAATAAGCGCAAAAGCGTATGACCTCTTTAGAAATCATAAGAAATCCTTAACAAAGAAGCAATTTTATGATATTCTTTACCACGATTGTCTTAAAAGCGGTTACGATACTCAGCCGTTTATGACATTGTTTCATGTCGCGAAGGTTTTTAACGTCCATCAGTTTTCATTATTTATTTGTAATGCCTGTGCTTCAGGGGTTTATGCCATCGAAACAGGCGCGCAGATGATCAAAAATGGGCAGAATTCTATTGTAGTAGTTTCGGCTGCCGATAAAACTGATATTTACAAATATTTGTGGTTTAAAGATTTGGGGATCTATTCTACAGATGGAGTTATAAGGCCTTTTGCTGAGAATAGTAATGGTTTGGTGTTTGGAGATGGCGGAATAGCGTTGGTTTTAGAGGAATTAGAACACGCCCGTAAACGTAACGCCTTTATTTACGCTGAATATTTGGGCGGTGGATTTTCTTTGGAAAGCTGGCAGGTAACAGTACCTAAAATCGGCAGTGATTCGTATCAAACGGCTATTTTAAACGCTTTGGCTCGTAGCAATATCACTAAAAAAGAAGTTGATTTTGTTTGTCCTCACGGGGTCGGAGCGAGAGTAATCGATTATTATGAATCTAAAGCGCTGACTGATATTTTTGGGAAAAATTTTCAAAAGCCGCTCCTTACAGCTTTTAAACCGTATATAGGGCATAATTTAGGCGGAAGCGCGTTAATGGAAACAGCGATTTTGTTGATGTGCCTTAATAAAAATACTATTTTGCCGACTTTGAATACCGAGATTGAACGAAAAGATTTTAATTTAAATGTAGTGAAAAAAGAAATAAAACAACAATTGAATACTGTATTAAAAGTTTCGTGCGCGTTCGCCGGGTTTAACGCGGCAGCGATATTCAAGAAAATTGAAAATTAGTCGGGAAAAATGGCAAAATATGATTATGATGCGATTATAATTGGCGCCGGGATCGGCGGACTGGTTTGTGGCTGCTATTTGGCAAAAGCCGGATTAAAAACCCTTATTGTTGAGAAGAATTCATTTGTGGGAGGATATTGCTCGTCTTTTACAAGAGGCGGGTTTTCTTTTGATGCGTGTGTTCATTCCTTGGGAAGTATGCGTGAGGGGGGAGTTTTAAATCAAGTTTTGGAAGACCTAAACTTAAAAAATAAACTAAGTTTAAAAAGAAACGATCCGTCAGATGTAGTAGTAAGTTTAGAACATAAAATTTATTTCTGGAATGATTATAAAAAAACCATAAATAATTTTCAAAATACTTTTCCTAAAGAGAAAAAAAGTATAAAAGCCTTTTTCAATTTAGTTATGAATTTTGATTTGAAAGATATAATTAAATTTCGTAAAAGCACTTTTGATGATTTGTTAAAATATTACTTTAATGAAAGAAAATTAACCGCTCTATTATCATTTCCAATATTTATTAATTCAGGATTGCCTCCTTCTCGAATTTCATCAATTATTGCATTAACAGTATTTCGTGAGTTTATAATTGACGGAGGGTATTATCCTGCACACAACATCCAAGAGCTCGCTTCTGTTTTTCTTAAAAAATTTAAAGATTTTGGCGGAAGAATATACTTGAGTACACAAGTTAAAAATTTTATTATAAAAGATGAAGTAATACAAGAAGTCCATCTTGATAATAAAAGCTTTTTGACATCTAAATTTGTGGTTTCTGCCGTAGATATGAAACAAACTTTTGTTGATTTTGTAAAAAATTCAAAAAAACGATTTCTTGCTAAAAATATACTAAAGAAATTAAAACCTTCCTTATCAATGTTTGTTTTTTATTTGGGTTTTAAAAATTATTTTTCAGAATTTAAACATCAAAATTTAAATATTTATTATCTCGAACATTTTAATGTTGAAAAGATGTATTATGAAGCTATAGAAGGGGATTTCTCTAAAATTAATTGGTTTTTATTGCATTTAAACAATAAGAAAAGAACAATGGCTGTTTTTATTAACTCCCTGTTTAAAAATAAAAGTTTTTGGCATAAATATCGTAATAACTATTCTGATATTATAATCAAGAAAATTGAAAAAAAAATAATTAAATCTTCTTTAAATATTGAGGTGAAGGAGATTTGTACGCCCATTACTTTATTTAGGGAAACTTTAAATTTCCAAGGAGCCGCTTACGGATGGAGTTCTGTTCCTTCTCGCCTTGGCTCGTTAACTAAATTCCAGTCGGCATTCGATAATCTTTTTTTAACTGGGCATTGGTCATCAGCTTTTTATGGAGTGCCTGGTGTTGCTTTTTTAGGGAGAGATACGGCAAAAAAAGTACTCAATAAATTAGAGGGATTAAAATGAATTTATTCGCTTTGGGTGGGCTAATTCTGGGCTGTACGTGTTTATTATTAGCCTTATTAGTTTCGATTTATGGACGCTCAAAAATTCACAAAATTTGGGTTTTATTTAATCTCTCCGTTGGCTTTTGGGGAATAGGAGCTTTTCTTATAGGAATTAGTAACAATCCTCAAAAAGCACTTTTTGCATGGAGAATTGCTCATATCGGTGGTATTTTTATTCCTGTTTGTTTTTTTCATACCGTATGCATTTTTTGTAAAATTGATGAAAAATATAAAAAAGTAATTTATGTTGCTTATTTGCAGGGTTTCTTCTTTTTAATTATTAATTGGACAAATCTTTTTATGTCCAAAATAGTAACAATTTTTGATTCAATTTATTATCACCAATCAGCAGGGTTTTTTTATCCAATCTTTTTTATGATTTGGGTTGGGTTAGTAGTGTGGGGACATTTTGAGCTAATTATTTATTATAAAAATAATTCTGGTGCTATAAGAAATCAAATCCTTTATCTTTTTATTGGTATGTTTGTGGGTTTTTTGGGTGGCACAACTAATTTTTTACCCATGTTTAATATCAATTTTTATCCTATTGGGAACTTCACTATTCCTTTATATTGCCTTATTGTTACCTATGCCATTCTTAAGTACCAGCTGCTAGATATTAAAATTGCCGTAACCAGGACAGGACTTTTTATTTTTACGTATTCAATTGTTTTAGGTATTCCATTTTTCCTGGCTACCTGGTCTCAGCCTTATTTATTCTCTATATTGAATGATAAATGGTGGTTAGTTCCTTTATCCCTGATGGCAATTCTCGCGACTGTGGGGCCATTTGTGTACATTTTTCTGGAACGGAAAGCCGAAGCGCGGATTTTGCGCGCGCAGAAACGTTATCAAAATAGTTTGAAACAAGCCGCGATCGGGATGACGAGGATCCGCGATCTTAACCGGCTTTTAAACTTGATCGTTCATATCGTTACTAAAACTGTTAGAATTTCTCACGCGGCGATTTATCTTTATGATGAGCGGTCAGAACAGTTTTTGATGGAATCAGGGAGGAACATCGGCAGTAATCAGCCTGTGTCTGTAAGCAAAAAAAGCACCTTAATGATTTGGATGAAAGAAAAACAACAAGCCCTTGTTTATGACCAGGTTAAACATAAGGCCGAAGAGACTCCCAATGTTATTACGTGTGAGTTGGAAGAGCAAATGCGCACATTGAATGCTGCCGCGATTATTCCCGGCCTTCTTGAATATAATCTTGGAGGCTTCTTAATTTTAGGTGAGAAGAAATCTAAAGAACTATATACGGATGATGATTTGGCAGTATTTCAGGTTTTAACTTCTCAGGCCACTCTGGCTATAGAGAACGCGAAATTTATCCAGGAATCCCGTATTATGCAGGAACAAATCTCTCATACTGAAAAAATGGCTACTATTGGAACTATGGCTGATGGGCTTTCTCATCAGATCAATAATCGTTTTCACGCGCTTTCTTTAATTGCCGGAGATACACTTGATATTATTAAATCCATTGATGGTTTAGAGGTATCCGTAGAAGTGAAAAATGTTATAAACCAAATTAAATATGCTATGGAACGTATTAAATCAAATGTCGTGCAGGGCGGCGAAGTAGTCAGCGGCCTTTTGAAATATACCCGTAGCGGCGAGCAGGGATTTGACAGGATAACATTGGATCAAATTGTGGATGGAACATTAGCAATGGTATGTTACAAAATTAAACTTTCTGAAATTGACATCGTCCGGAATTATTCACAGTATAATCCGAATATAAAGGGTAATCTTGTGCAATTAGAAGAGGTTTTCTTTAATCTTATTGACAACGCGTATGATTCTACTGTTGAAAGAAGATTATTATTGAATGAACCCGGTTATAGAGGGAAAATTACTATCACTGCTGAGCATTTTGGAGAAAATCTGCGGATTAAAGTTGAAGATAACGGAATAGGCGTTAAACCGGAAGATCAAAAACGCCTTTTTACCCCATTTTTTACGACTAAAGCATCTTCTCATAAAGGCACGGGATTGGGGCTGTATGTTATTCGCAGGATTATCGTAGAAAACCACAGCGGCAGGATATCTTTTGAATCCGCGTATAAGAAAGGGACGGCTTTTTATATCGACTTGCCGATTTACAAATAAGCAGGAGCTGAAAAGTATTAATATTTATAGCTCAGAAAGGAGAGACGTGCGTTCGGGAAAAAAAATAAAGATAGGCATTTTGTTATGTATTAATATCATTTTTTTCTCTTCATTCATTTCCGCTTTTGCCGCGTCGATATTTACCTGTAAGACCCTGGATTCTAAAAGTAAGACGCTCTTGAGCGGTTCAGCTGTTGAACTTCTGGACTCTTCAAAAAATACAATTGCTTCCGGAGTGACGAATGAAACAGGAGTGTGTTCTTTTAGCGCTGATATTAAAGAAGGAACATATTTTTTAAAAGCGTCTAAAACCGATTATAAAACAGTGATTGTCAGCAGGAAGTGTAAACCCGGAAAATCATACCCGATTAATCTTTACTTGAAGTCTTCCAATCATATCCCCCGAATACAAAGTATAATCCCTAAAGATAAAACCTCATTTTTAGCCGGTGTTAAAATTAAAGTTATAGTTAAAGCTTCCGATGCGGACCAGGATCCTTTGGAGTACCGGTTTTCAGCAGGCGGCATGGTTGTTCAGGAATGGGCCTCATCCAGTACATTTGATTGGCAAACCGACAACGGGAACAGCGGCCAGGTGGTTTTTACATGTTCGGTCAGGGATAACAAGGGCGGAGAGGCGCAAAAAACAGCTACCTATGATTTTTTGAATCCGACAAATGAAGAAATATTGGGGAAGGTAAGAGATAATTATTCTCAAATAAAAGATTTTAAATCCGATGCTATTTTTTCCACTTCATTAAACAGCAAAAAAATTTCCGGTGTCAGCTATTGCAGATTATCGTTTTTAGTTCCGTATAACGAAAAAATGGAGTCTTTTGCCGATGAAAAACGGGCCCAAAAGACGAATATACTGATTACCCGGGGAGGAAAAATCTCGATGATCAATTGCAGTACCGGAGAAACGCGGACGATTGATCTGGCCGGAGAAAATAATTTATCAAACGACGCTTTACTTGAGAAAGATGTTTATTACAATACGGACAAATATATCGCGGCGAACACCTTGACCCGAAATGATGAGTTTTCACGATTAGATGAAAAGCTGATTTATATAGAGGCTACGCCTAAATCGGATGATGAGTCGGTCGGTAAGACCGGGATGCTGGTTTCATATGATAAAGGGATCATCGTGGAAATGAAAATGTTCGATAACGAGGGTAATTTAATGCAAATCCGCAAAGTCCTGCGTGACAAACAAATGCCTCAGGGGTTTTGGATGCCGGTAAAAACAGAAAAAATTCCCGTAATAAGCATGGGGACGCTTCAGTCCACGTTGACTCTTCTTGATCCGGAGGTCAATATCGGGTTAACCGAAAACGATTTTGACCCGGAAAAACAACAACAATAAAAAAATGAAAATACCATATCGTAGGATTTTGATTTTAGCGAGTCCGTTTATACTGATTTTAGCGTTAATTCATTCCTGTTATCCATTGTTTCCTGATAAAAACAGACCACGTTTGTTTGAAAGTATAAGTTATTTATCACCAAAGTGGTTTAGCAATGACCGGATTATATATATAAAATGGAAAGAGCGAGATTCTTATTTCTATGGTTTTTTGGCTAGTTTATCTGTTTCCAATCGGACTACTCTTGGAGCTGAATATCAAATATGCACGTCTGATCTTGAAGGAAAAAATGAAAAAGTGATCAGAAATTTTATACTTAAACATCAGGGGGGGAGTGACTGGCAGGATGAATTTTTTGGAACTGAAGGCGGAGTGGTTCCCTATTATCTTGATTATAATCAAAAGGAGAATCTGATAATTTTTTCCGCGCCTTCGAATAGCGATTTAATTCTATTAAC
>JAQUMS010000050.1 GCA_028717985.1 Candidatus Omnitrophota bacterium | reverse complement strand
TCCGATCTCCGGGGACTATTTCAAAACGTATCCCATGTTTAGCCATGAATAACGATTCTTCAGCCCCCCTGCCGAATAAAAGAGGATCGCCGCCTTTTAAACGGACAACGGTCTTACCTTTAACAGCCAACCGTACCAGCAATTTATTAATTTCATCCTGAGTGAGTGTATGCCGGTCCGGTAATTTACCGGCATATATCTTTTCGGCTTTTAAAGACGCGTATGCCAATAGAGAAGGGTTAACGAGGCGGTCATAAACAACAGCATCGGCGCGCTGGAGAAGTTTCACGCCCCGGACGGTAAAAAGACCGGGATCTCCCGGCCCCGCGCCGACAAGATACACCACTCCTCTTTTTAATCTGTTTTTAGCCATGTTCCTGTTACTCCGAGGATTTGCGTACACAATCCAGAATTTCCTTCCCGCCTTTTTCAAGGATTTCACACGCGGCCCGTTTTCCAAGATCACGATATGCCTCAATACCCGCCTTGCGTGAAACCCGAATAATATCTTTTCCGTCACAGCTGATCACCGCCGCTTCAAGAAAAATAACACGCCCCCGGATCCGGGCGTATGCGGCAACCGGCAGACGGCAACCTCCTCCCAATTCATTAAGAAAAATTCTCTCGCATTCAACACACAAAAAATCATTTTTATTATTAAGCGCGGAAACAATTTTCCGCGTACAGTCATCGGTCCGCCGTATTTCAAGGCCGAGCGCCCCTTGACCGGCGGCAGGAAGCATGATTGAAAACGGGATACGATATGGATAAAGACCTGAAAAACCCAGGCGGTTTAAACCCGCTGCCGCCACGATAATGGCATCAAACAAACCTTCTTTAAGCTTACGGATACGGGTATCAAGATTACCCCGGAGTTCCTCAATCCGGACATCGGGGCGGACATGTAAAACCTGAGCGGATCTTCGAAGACTACTGGTCCCTACACGGGAATGTAAAGGAAGGGTTTTAAAAGAACGGCGTGGGAACGACAGGAGTATATCGCAAGGGTTTTCCCGGGCCGGCACGGCGGCAAGGCATAAATCATCAGGCAGAGAAGACGGAAGATCTTTCACACTGTGAACAGCTATATCTATGTCGCCCCCGCTTAAAGCATCTTCTATTTCTTTAACAAAGATCCCTTTATCGACACGTTTCCATTCCTTAACCCTATCCCCGGTAGTCGTAATTTTAGCCAGAGAAAAATCACACCGGGGAAAATTTTTTTTCAATAATCCGATTACTCCTTCGGCCTGGCAGACAGAAAGAAGGCTTCCTCGCGCGCCGATAATAATCGTCTTTGGCCTCACGTCAAACCAATTCCCTTTCACACACATGGATACCGGTAGACATTTCTCCCGAAGCCCCGCGGGAAGAAATAGCCGCGGCACGAGTTGAAAAATTAAGGTTGATTTTATTTCTGGCGCTATCCAGACATTTTTGAATAATCTGCTCTGCTTTCAAAGTTTCGGCAAGGCGTTCTTTCATGTTTTCATCACGAACCCGGTCCAAATCATCAATATTATATACATGTACCCGGTCAATCAAAGCAACTTCAGGGTCTATATTACGCGGGACTCCCAAATCCAGCAGCAACAACGGATTCAAACGGCCGTTTTCCATAATACGCTGGACATGGTTCTTTTTAATCACATAATGAGGCGCGCTTGTTGAACTAATAATAATATCCGTATTATTCATAGCTTCGAAAATATTCTCAAAACCGATAGCCCGGCCTCCGAATAACCCTGCAAGCTCCTGTGCCCGCGACAGGGTACGATTCGCGACAATCACGGTAGTAATCCCTTTGGAATAAAGGTTTTTCACCATCATCTCGCCAATCTTCCCGGCGCCTATTATTAAAACTTTTTTCTGCTCAAAGTTGGAAAATATCTTCCGTCCCAGCTCAAACGCCGCGGAACTCACCGAAACCGCGCCTTTTCCTATTTCTGTGTGCGTGCGGACTTTTTTTCCGACTTTAATCGCTTCATGAAAAATTATGTTCAACAGTTTCCCCGCGGTTTTAGTTTCAAGCGCCTTAAAATACGCGCTTTTAACCTGGCCGAAAATCTGCGTTTCCCCCACGATCATTGAGTCAAGCGATGAAACAACCCTGAAGAGATGACGCACCGCATCTTCACCGGCAAAAGAATAAAAATGCCCCTGCAAAGAATTTATGTCAATTTCATGAAATTCAGACAAAAAAGAACGGATGGATTGTTCACCTGAAAAATCATTTTCAGCGGCGGCGTAAATTTCAGTCCGGTTACACGTAGATAAAATCACGCATCCCATAATCCCGGGATATGCCAGTAACGAAGAAAGCGCCGACGACAATTCCGATTCCGGGAAAGAAAGTTTTTCCCTGATTTCAATAGGGGCGGTTTTGTGATTCAAACCAAGAACTCGTATTTTCATACCAGACTATCTCTTCCTTAAATGGAGCTGATTATCAACCAGCTTTTTGACATACGCCAGTGTAAATTTCACAGGGGACTTCTTACTCATATATTCAGAAATCAGTGAAGATAAAAGGATCCGGCTCTTATGCAACGGGACTCCTTTGCTTTTAATATACGCCCGGGACCGGCTTATAAAACCCGCTGCTGACGAGTATTTGGAAAGAATATCCTTCGCGTCATCTTTCATTCTTTTAGCGAGAATCGGGGCTTTTCCGCACGTTGAGACAGCGATAAGCATATCACCCTTACGGACAACAGCCGGGGATATAAACGAACTTTCCTCCGCACAATCAACCACGTTTACAGGGATACCGAAACCGCCGGCATCACGGGATACTTCCTTATTCACGGCCCTGTCATTAGTAGCGGAAATAACCAAACACGCATTACAAAGAAACCTTTTTTTATACGCGGCAGGGATATGCACAATCGCATGACGTTTAGCAAGAGCCTGTATTCTTGCAGTCACCCGGGGACTGATGACCCACACACACGCGCCGGCTTGAAGAAGCGCGTTCATTTTGCGTTCCGCGATACATCCTCCCCCGACAACCACGCATTTTTTTCCTTCAGTCTGTAAAAGAACAGGGTAATATTTCATTATCGTTTTCAACTCCCTATAAATTCAAAATTCCAATCCTCCTGCCGGTGCTATGGATTGGAATTGTATGCCATCGATAATGCGAGAAACCCGCGGGCATTGATTCCTGCCGCAGGATAAAATTTGGTCTGATTTTTAAAAAAGATTTAAGCGTGAATTCATTACATTACTGCGTTTTTGAATCTTTCGCATTCTCTGATATTGATTTCACATGATATTCCACATGTTTTATTTCTTCCATAGTCAAAATACGTGTTAAATCCAAAAGAACTAATAACCTGTCTTTGAGTTTTCCGACACCGCGGATATAATGTTCGGGGACTTCCGTATCTATTAATGACGGGACTTCCTCAATAGAATCTGAAGCCAAACGAAGCACCTCAGAAACTGAATCAACGATCATCCCGACAATATTCTCCCCGACTTCAACAACTATAATCCTCGTTCTTTCTCCGCGGGGTTTCGATCCTATTCCCAGGCGTTTCGATAAATCTATGACCGCGAGAATCTGTCCCCGGAGATTAACCACTCCTTCAATAAAAGAAGCTGCTTTAGGCAAATATGTTATCTGGACGAGGCGGACTATCTCTCGGACCTGAGTGATATCAACACCAAATTCTTCATCTCCGATTGTAAAGACTACCAATTGATATTCTTTAGCCTTATCAGTAGCCACTCGAACGCCTCCTTTGTTATTCTTTCAGTTTGAGAACCTCAAAAATCTTCTGCAGTGAATCTGTTGAGGGAAAGAATAAAAATAATCCTTCCAGATTTAATCCTTTAACCTTAAAATCGGTTTTTATATATAACGCCTGCTCTGAATATTGGGCAATTTGGATAAAAATAAAATCAAGGATTGCTCCTACCATATCCAGGGCAAGAGACGGTATCCCGGTAAGAATCGTCATATTCGTAAGCTCAGCAAGAGAAGAAACATACGATCCGCACAGAATATTCGCTGATTCCTTTAACGAAGACTGAAATAATTCATCCTTTAAGTCAATCTCTTCTTTTGACTTCCCCAGGAGTGTCCCGCCTAAAAATTTCGCGTCATCCGGAGAAAACAGTAAAAATATCCTGCCAAGGATATCTCCGTTTATCTCCATATCCAAAACAAAAAACGTGCGCTCCATCCCGCCCATTACCGTACATAAATTTTCAAGAGGAACAACGCTCACCTGAGGAACGGATATTTCTACTTTTTCACCAAGCAAATCCGCGAGAGCAGTTGCCGCGCACGCAGCGCCAATCGTCCCTATTTCTTTCAGTAGATCCAACTGGTTGAATGTAAGATTATCCTTCATGTGCAGCACCTTTTTCTGTTATACTTGGTTTTTTGTCAGAAATCATTTAGAGATACCGAAGAATTGCGTCGGCTATACCGTCTGCCGGAACCACCTCGTTAGCCAACCCTGCCTCACTGACAACACGGGGCATCCCCCAAACCGCGGATGTCTCCTGATTTTGCACAATAACAACCCCGCCTTTTTCCTTTACTCTCCGGGCCCCATCCAAACCGTCTTTACCCATTCCCGTTAAAATAACAGCAATAACCCCTGTCCCGAATATTTCAGCCGCCGACATAAGAGTGGGATCAATCGAAGGCCGGACAAAATTTATGAAGGGGTCCTGGTTTAGACGGACACAAACCTGGCTACCGGATTTTTCTAAAATCGTGTGATATCCCGCGGGAGCGACAAAAGCTTTTCCGGGTTCCAGGATATCGTCGTTTTCGGCTTCTTTAGTGCGTATTTCCGATTCCCAAGCCAATCGTTCGGCAAAGGTCAGCGTAAACCCCTCCGGCATATGCTGAACAATCATAATCGGAGCGGTTATAGCATGCGGGAGATGCTGCATAATTTCCAAAAGCACCCGGGGGCCGCCAGTAGAAGCTCCGATAACAACAACTTTGGGTTCTGATATTTTTCTTGTTTCTTTAAAAGGCGCGATTGTCAAAGAACCCACTGCCTTGTGTATATCAACCGCGGCAGCAATTTTTATTTTCGCAATAATTTCATCCTTCAGCCGGCGCAAATCAAGCGAAATCTCTCCTGAAGGTTTGGGAATAAAATCTACAGCGCCTAATTTTAACGCGTCAAAAGTTGCCGAAGCGCCTGACCGCGTATACGCGGAAATCATAATAATCCGCGTAGGCTGCTTTATCATCACTTCTTTCAACACGGCAAGCCCATCCATTAGAGGCATATTGATGTCCATGGTAACGACATCCGGATTTAACTGAAGAATCTTTTCCAGGGCCTCCTGGCCGTTTTTCGCCTTGTCAATTACTACTAAATCGGGATCACCGGCAATGATATCCGATAAAAGCTTGCGCATGAGAAACGAATCATCAACCACTAAAACACGGATTTTGTTTCCCACTATATTTCTTTTTCTCCCCAGGAAACCGTACTCACAATCACTTTACCGGTCTCCAAATTTAATTCCACCGTCCGACCGAATGTCCCCCCCACTTCCTGGGCGACAACTTTAATATTCATTTCCTTTAATTTTGTCAAAGCCATCTCGATATTCTTCTGTCCGACATTCAAATAACTGTCGGTGGCTATAAAACTGAACATATGGGCGCCGCCGAAAATTTTCGCCACAAGACCTACCCTGGTACACCCCATCTTTTCAAGCGTATCAACCATTTGAACAATAACAGAATTGACAAACCGGCTTTGATTAGATTTAATACGGGCCCGATCGATATCGGGAAGCATAGGATGTCCCAATCCGCCGATCCCTTTATTGGGATCATACAGGGTTATCCCCAGACAGGATCCCAGTCCGCGGGTAATAAGACGGGTAGGAGATTCAGAAATTTCCATCTGCCCCATGCAAACTTCTATTATTTTTGTTTCCATAATTTCTTCCATTGTTGGATTATTCGCCAATCACTCTCTTTACCGCTTCAACAACACGTGAAGGCTGGAACGGTTTGGTAACAAAATCTTTCGCCCCTGCCTGGATTGCTTCCACGACCAGCGAATGCTGTCCCATTGCAGACACCATAATGATCTTCGCCTGAGGATCAACCTTCATGATTTCGCGCACCGCCCCTACGCCGTCAATTTCCTCCACCTTAGGCATCACGATATCCATAGTGACCAAATCAGGCTTAAGCTGCTGATATTTTTCAATCGCGTCTTTTCCATTTTCAGCTTCGCCGCAAATCTCAATGTTTTCTTTTTTTAAAATATCCGAAAGCATCTTCCGCATGAATAAGGCATCATCCACAATCATTACTCTAGCCATGAGTGTACCCTCCTTGTCTCATCATCATATTGTCCTCGGTTTATTTGAAATCTAAGCGAATACTAACGCTTCCCTGACGCGTTACCTATTCCCGTTACTTTCAAAAGAATCAATCCCTTTTCCTGTAAATTTTCTGCTCGCTTGAGACTGACATAAATAATGATTCCTGAAACAGCGCTTCAACTTTCCCTACCACAAGATATCCTCCCGGATTCAATGTGTCGTGAAATTTTTCCACCAGGAGATTCTTCTGTTCCGTCGTCATATAGATCATGACATTCCGGCAAAAAATCACATCAACATTCCGGACCGGAGGATCGCTGAAAAAATTAAGCTTTTTAAAAAAAACGGTTTTACGGATTTGCTCGTTAATTTTATATGTGTCATTATAAACTGACACAAAATATTTATCAAGGATTTTCTTATCAACTTTTTGAAATAAAGATGCAGGATACTCTCCTTTTCGCGCAATAGCTAACGCGCCCTCATCCACATCCGTCGCCACGATACGAAAAAAGAATTCGCTCAAATGAGAAAGAGTCTGGTTCAAAATGATCGCCAGTGAATACGGTTCTTCCCCCGTGGCGCATCCCGCGGACCAGATTTTTAAAGACCTGCTCCCGATCGTTTTTTTCCGTGCGGCGACTTCGGGAAGAAAATGCTCTGCAAAAAGAGTAAACACCCCTTTGTCGCGAAAGAACTCAGTCACATTAATAGATAAAGAATCCAGGAAACGGTCGAATTCTTCCTGATTATTCTGCAGTTCCCCGGCATATGCGCTTACACTGGAACAACCGGCATTGGACATACACAACCGCAAACGCCTGAGAATAAAATTACCGCGATACGGAGATAAATCAATACCCCGTTTCTTCTTGATAAACCGCACTACCCTTTCAACATCGTTCTCGCTTAATTCTGGGGAAGGCATGAAACTATCCTTGATCCATGAGCTATTAATGCATCGGGTTCTTACTGACACGCTGGATCGCTTTAGTAAGTTCTTTTACAACATCCGCTTTAAACTGAATCCCCTGTTCGGATAATTTCGTATAAAGCCGGCCCTTTTCCGTAACGACGTAATTCGGGGGAAGCCTGTTAAGCGCCCACACC
>JAQUMS010000049.1 GCA_028717985.1 Candidatus Omnitrophota bacterium | reverse complement strand
TCAGCCATGTTGTATCTTCCCATCAAACCATATTCCTGCCCGTTATACATGACTTTCTTGTCGCTCATGGTCACGTATCCGGTCTGCTCTCCAGCCATAAACTGATTCACCAACTGAGAATAGCTGTAAATATCCGCGCCGATTTCTTTACCTTCCGCGTCTCTTCTAATAACGCTAACTTGATCGCCATAGAATCTCACAGCTTCTCTTCCGGCCGCGTCAACCGCGAATCTCTTGACCGCTTCATCATTGGCTTCGTTGCCATCTCCGTTATCACGTTTAGTGGTCAATATATTAGCTTTAATTGTCTTTCCATTGGACGGATAGCTGATTGTCTCACCCATGAATCTGGTGTATTCTGTCCTCTTGTATCCATTGATAGCCGCGTCAAACTCATACACATCCGTACCCACCTGAACTCCATGGCCATCATTGATGATCTTTTCGATCTTCGTCCCGTAATAACGGTATTCCTGTCCGGCGATCATTATTACATACTGAACAGGGCTGACAGAAGGATCAACTTTTTCCTGATAAACATCAATGAAATTACCTTGTGCATCGGTCCTGGTACCTTTTAATATAAGGTCGCTGACAACATTGTTATCGGTATCTTTAACTGTTTTGGTATAAATCACGAACCTGCCAAGATAATCTCTCACATAGGTATATGAAGCTGTTTTACCCGTAGTGTAATCTGTGGATTCTTTTGTTAACCCGTGAAGCTGATCAATTGTTTCCGTTCCAACAAGCTGCTGTTGTCCTCCTACTTCGACATAAATTTCCTTGGTCGCGACACTATCAGAATCTTCGCTTACGGTTGTACTGGTATGATCGGTATATTGCCAGCTATATTTGAATTTCCACTCAGTACCGGTTTGCCATTTAATATCGGTTGGCCGGGCTTTCAGAGCAAAATGTATTTCATTATCATGCGGATCCACAAGGCCGACTGTCGGTTGAATTAATACCGCCCTATAGGTAACATCGGCGCGGTCAAAAACTTTTCCATTAGGATCATAAATCGTAATCGTCCCTTTTAGGCCCTGTCCGGCTACGGCTTCGGTTTCATAATCGTATACAGCAGTATACCCGTTCGGATACAAAGTAAGCTTATCCAAGCCCTGATCGTTTCTGATGGTCAAACTGCTGATAATCAAATCCGGATGATCGGCTTCCCACCCTCTAACCGTACCGCAGACCTGCCTGACAACACTCTTAATATCTTCACTATTGCCAAGTACCCGGCCGCCTTTATCATTTACGCCGGTTCTATTCAGACGCAGATTTAAATTATCTTGTAATTCTTTTAATTCGGCCCTGACCAAAGCGCTGTCACTCGGGCTGTTTTTAAGCAAGAGTGATTTGCTGGTCGGGCTGGACATGACGGTAAGGAACGTAGTATCCCCGAGGAAAATACCGTCCCATACAAAAATTCTTATATCATCACCGATAGCCGCCATTTCCTGATCAGACCATTTACCCTTGAATTCACGAGGTGAGATCATTTTTCCGTTATAGGGAATATACGCATCGGAGACATTAATATTAGACGGAGTAAACAGAGAAACCGCTCCTGTATCTGTCCAAAGGTTATTGAATAAATAATCAAGAGTATTATCATTAGGATACGGTTGATTAATTAAAAGCGCCCCGCCGAATATGTCCTGTACGGTAGATGAAGGTTCATCAAAGAATGACCTGTCTTTAATAAACGCCGCGTTATCAATCAGTGCGTTTTCTCCGTTTGCAAGAGTAAAGGTTATCGATTGGATATCGTCAAAACGTATTGACATGATCTCCGAAATGCCGTTTTCATCCTTTTTGGCACCGGACAATTCCGAGGTAAACGTAGTCCAGCCGGAAGTAAGGGTATATGTTTCGGTATATTCATACCGTGAACCAACCACATGCATTTTTACCACTTCTCCGCCTTTTGCCCCCTTTGCGGTAAACGAAATATGACTATAGCTCTTGAGCCGATGATATGTTTGCTGTGACAAGTCAAGAGAAGCAATCGGCTGTGCGGAAGAAAGTCTGCCGACATTATCAGTACCATTGCCGCCGAAATCGCTGATCAATAAGCTACCTTCTTTAAGCACCGGTGCTTGCGCTTTCGCCTGAGAAGGAGCAACCGCTTCTCTGGCGGCGGTATCAGCGGTTGTATAACCGGTTACATATCCCGTCCAGTCAAAACCATCAAGATCAGACGGCACATATCCGGTAAAAATACCTACCGTTTGTTTAGGATTAACGGTAAACGATCCTATCCATTTTCTGGTATTAACGGCTGTATCCGGAGATTCAGGGCCATACCAGTATGAAATCCAGGGTGAATTTCTGGTAAACAGATAATTGACTATTATTCCGTCAACATATTTTACAAACCAGATATTTTCAGGATGAGATGTTTCATATTGCTTTACTTCAGTGATTTTTTCGTTATCGGAAATCTTGTTGACCGCCCAGTCGCCGCGATAACTGCCGCCGTTTGCGCGGATAAGACGTGCGTCCCAATCGGCTTTCAAAGCATCAAAAGCTTCTGTGGAAGCCATACCTTTTTGATACGCGCTATATACTTCGGATAATGTCGTATAATATTTCTGTTTAGACTGGTCATTGATTGTCGCGGTCTTGATTTCTTCTTTAATCGCGTTGTATGTAACTTCGGCTGAATTCACATCCGTCTGATTAACCAAATCATTCAACCGGGTGATAAATTTACCGCTAAAATCAAAACTTACGCCGGCAAATTCTTTTTTAATATCTGTAATGGTTTTGTTTACAACCGGGGTCTTAACCTGTCCCACTCCGGGAGTGGGAACGGTAGGAACAGCCGGCGCGGTAACCTCAGGGACAACAACCGGTTTGGTTTCTTCTTGAACAGGAGCAACCTGTACCACTTCCGGAGTGGGAGTGGTGACAACAGGCGCTTGCTGTTTCACGGTAATATTCAACGGGTCGAATTTCTTTTCCGCCAGGTACACATACGCGGTGCCCGCGACTGAAGCCTTGACTGCCGCCGGCGGAGTTTTCCATCCCTGGAGAGTATCGGCATCGCATAAAGACGCATACGGCAATCCGCCTTCGATAGTCCTCATCTTTTCCATTTCATTAAGGTAGAAATTATGCCTGCGGACATCAACCGTTAACCAGCCCAATGCGTTGTGCGCAGTCCATTCGGGAGTAATCATTTCCTGGGCTGACTGGAAGGCAAAACCTGTAACGTTCACGGGATCTTCGTTTTCTTTTGTATATGAAACAGTAACTTTCGAATTATATTCACCGGCTTCCAGCATGTTCTTCTTATTTAAACCCGGAATATTGGAAGACGCGCCCCATGCCTGGACATCGGTACTCAACGTATCATCTCTTTCGCCGTTTTCATTTAACCCTCTGAAGAGACGGTTGCCGTCATACATATCGTTAACAATCCAGTTCGCGATATCATCGCGCGCCTGCGCATATTTATTATTAGAAGTCTTTTCAGCCAGGTATTTCGTCACAACGTAAACGTCAATATTATGTTCTGTGTAAACACGCTTACCTAAATCCTGGCCGGCGATTTTTCCTTCAGGAATGGCACCGTTAGCCTGCTTCAACGCAAGCATGGAATCGGCGATATTTTCTATAGTAGAAAGATACCGGTTATCGTTATACATTTCAGTATACCAGGCCATAGCTATAGCAACCCACGCGGTAGGACCAACCATTTCATTCCATTCAACAGGATTGCCATTATTCACATCGTAGCCGGTATAATACAAGCCGGTTGTAGGGCCTTTCTTTGCTTCGAACGCGAAGAAATCAAGGATCTTTTCCGCGGAGGCTCTGTCACCGGACGACATCATAACTAAAGCTCCCAGGGCCTGGTCATAGGTGAATCCCCAATTCCCGACTTCCGGATGATTCGGATGGCTGATAAATAAACCTTTAGAACCCATGTTCGCTTTCATCCAGGCAACAGCTTGTTCATTCACCACAGCCGCGGGAACATTTTCGAATTCATCGGCAACAGGTGTTACGGCCGCGACGCCGTCTTTAATGAAGAATTCCATTCCAAGAATAGTTATAGTGGATACCCCGTTATTTAACTGTTTACCCCACGCCGATTCACCGTAGTGAACAGTGATCTTATCTATCTTCTTCAGGTCAATAAATTTGAATTCGGAAACCGGTATTTCAATAGTCTGAACACCGGATTTTAATACAACCGGCTTGCTTGCGCCCATATCGCTTGATGTCGGTTTGCTTACATCAAGCATCTGCACAATGATCTGCTGGCCGTCGGTAGTACCGGAAATATTAAGCCTCAGCATATTGTAAGGAGTAACATCTACCGGCTGATCAAGGTTAAACGTAACAGAAGCCCAACCGTCGCCGGAGTTATAAACAGGATTGGAAACATTAATACTCAACACATTTTCTTTAGTTGTTTCCTGGACCGGCGTTTCAGGCACAACCGGCACTACAGGAGGGACAGGAACAACCGGCACAGGAACGACAGCCGGTGTTGTTTTATTTTCGGGAGCAACCTGTACCACTTCCGGAGTAGGAGTGGTGGTTTTATTTTCCGCGGGAATAACAGGAGCAACAGGTGTAGGCTGAACAGTTACATTTTCAGGAATAGTAACTTCCGGTTTCTTGATTTCGGTAACATTGGTCTCAGGCTTGGTGGTTTCAGTAACATTTTCCGCCGGAGTAACCTGTACCACTCCGGGAGTGGGAACGGTAACGGGTTTCTTGGTGAAAAGATCGGTTGGAGGACCTCTGGCATCTGCCGCACCGGGGAATCCTAAGATATTAGAACCGCTGTATCCGCCGGAAAGCCTGCTGGTCATTTCGTTAATGGAGAAAGTGTCGAGACTTTTTACTAACGCGGTGTAATAGCCGCCGTTGGAGCGGGTATTGACCGCGACAGTCTGATTATACACATCGGATGAAAGCATATCGCCGCGCATAAAGAAGCCTTCTGTTGTGACAACACCCTGGCTTGTCTTTCCGAACCGCGCGTCAATAACGTATGCGGCTGATTCTTTATTCAGGTTTCCGGCATTGACTTTCAAATTAGAATAGCTAAGATTCTTATTATCCCTGGCGATTTCTTTACCGTCATTTGAATAATAAACATCTTCGAATTTCCAGTTGGAAATATTACTGCCGGCGCCTCTTGTAATATGAACCACATACGCGGCTGTCTGACGAGCCATACTTATATTTTTATCAACAATCTGATTATTATAGAAAATAGTGCTGGGATCCCTGAAGTCATACTGCTGGAATTCCCAAAGGCCCGATGTAATATCATGCTGGTATTTCGCGGACAGGCCATCGCCCATTCTGGAGATTTCAGTATAATCTCCGGCGGCATTACGAACCTGAATTGAAGTGTTCGCGTTGCTGATGACAACGCTTCCATCCTTAAATACCACGCGTGACATGTCGCCGCCGGGAAGAGTAGATACTTCCGCAATTGAATCTTCGACATTATACTCGTTGTCGCCGACCTTCACGTATTCCTGGACTTTATCATCTCTGAAATCCCACAGGACACCGTCTTTCATATTCCCTTCTATTGATTTTACTGTAGCTATGCCCGGCAAAGAAGCATTTAAGGCATTAACGGGTTCAAGCTTCATTTCGGTTGCATTGACGTCAAAGAAAGAAATAGAATTATATTTGCTCAGGTCGAATTTCAAATAATCATCGCCTTCCTGTCTTTCGGTATTTAATGAAGTGATTTCGCCCTGTTCGATGAGGCCGTTTTTATTCGAATCGTGGATCAGTACCGCGTTCATCGGACGTGAATAGCGGATCACACCGTTCTGTTCACTGAAGTTGAAGAGAACACCGACATACAGGTCATCGGACGTCTTATTCTGGGCTTTAAGTTCCTTGTTCAATAACGCCGCCTGCACCGCCGCGTTCAACATAGGTTCATTATGGCCGTCGCGTATAGCCGTGCCGAATAATCCGGCGTAAGAAGAACTTAAGTATCCGTTGGGATTGGACAATTCAGAATCAATCTTATTCATCACGGTTGTCGGCTGGACTCCTGAATTTTCTTTAAGATACGTTCTCCATGATTTCAGGCTGACTCCGTATGTGTCTTCATTATCGGCAATGATATTCAACAAGGTGTTTGAATCCAATTCTTTTCTGAAGGTCAACAGATTTCTTCCCAGGCTGTCGCTGTAATGCACGTCATCCACGAAATTCCTCTCCACAAAGCTGACTACATCATCAAGTTCATTGGAATTCAATCCGTATTGTAATTCGAGCTGGTCAACGCCGCGTTCAAATTCTTTTCTGCTCACGTGATTGTTCAGGCTCAGCATACCGACAAGACTATTGATGGCCTTATTCCTATTTTCAACCTGTTCCGCGGTGCGATAAATAGCATCCCGGGCGGCGTATTCCCTGCCGGTCATTTTGGTATAGGCAACCAAAGAATCTGTACTAATAATTTCCTGGGATTCAAGAACTTTAATTCTTTCATCATGCCATCTCTTCAATTCAGCTTCCCGTGATTTTCTCACCTGATCCTCAAGAATGGCGTCATCGATAGACTTTTGCACGTTCTCAACGTTCTTATACCAGGCCGGATGCTCAAGGATGATTTTCTTGATCTCTTTAACCGACATTTCTTTGGCCGGAATATTCACCACAGAATCATTCACTTCAGTAGTCTCATTTAATTGCTTGCCGAACTCATCGTAATATAATTCAAGTTTATGCCCGTTTACTTCGTGCCCGACATACGTATACGCGGTCCCATTCGGCGTTACGCCCTCCCTGTAATCAAAAAATACAA
Organism: Candidatus Omnitrophota bacterium; assembly: GCA_028717985.1. Lineage (GTDB taxonomy): Bacteria > Omnitrophota > Gorgyraeia > Gygaellales > Profunditerraquicolaceae > STD1-16. The sequence continues at coordinate 654 of JAQUMS010000049.1, read as the reverse complement.
CTTTGGTATAATTAAACGAATGCTGGTCTTCTTTATAGCCTTTTGCCAAAATAAAATTATCCCGCTTAAAGAGGACGTTGCCGGTTTCAAAATCAATATAATTACCGTTGCCGTCGCTGAACGATCTATCTTCGAATTCTTTTACCGCGTTGATATTCAGGTACGCGAAATCAGGCAGAACGGTTAAGAAATCCCTGGAGATAATAACATCGGAATAATAATTCAGGTTATTATTAATACCAGCATACATATTTTTCTGTGACCAGCCATCTGCCGGCGTAGCCGCGATAACGGCGGTTTCATTGTCGACTTCCGTAGTCCCGTTAAAATATCTGATTGTTTCAACAGTCGAATTGGCGGACAATTCATGCAATTTATAGGTATACGCTTTCCCGTTAACAAGCTTGTTTTCTCCGCCGGTATAATCGAAATACCAGACTTTCATAAATCTGTTGTCGGTTTTATTCGCCATGGCAAGCGGTTTTTCGGAAGCAAAAGAAAGATAATATTCATTCCCGTAATAAATATATTCCTGTTCGCCTTTTGTAGGTATGCTGTGGCGGACATCGATGTATAATTTCGGAAGGTTCTGATCCGCGATACCCGCGGCTTCAGTATTGTTCTTATACGCCTGCATTAAAGTCCACAGTGAAT
>JAQUMS010000048.1 GCA_028717985.1 Candidatus Omnitrophota bacterium | reverse complement strand
GTTGCTTTTAGGGTTTTCTTTGTCGTTAATCAGAAGGACAATATGGCTTGACTGTGGAGAAAGAAAGTATCCTGATTCCGAAACCCTGAGGAAGGAAATGGAATACTTATTGTCAAAAAGCGTTTTGATGTTTTGATAAACATAACCGGCAAGTTCTCCGCAAAGCCCGTACCGGTTATCTTCAAGTACTACATTTCCTTTGGAATTGAAGCGGTGAAGATTGGATATTTTCCAGATTTGTTTAGTACTGTCAATTGTAAGACGTACGTCTTCACGTAAAAACATGGGCAGACCGGAATATCTCAATGGCTGCACAATAGTCATGACGGTTTTATAATGAGGGATATCGTCCGCGGGGATATCCTCCGCGGATGATATGATGTTTTTTCCCCCGTCTGAGGAGCGTTCAGGAGTGAGCTTGTGGTCAATTGCGTGCGATACAATCATACCCCCGACAACAATCCCAAGGATGATTTTGTAAAAAAGAATTTTGTGTTTTAAATTTTGGATAGAATCGATTTTTTTCATTGCTCTGCATAAAGAAAGATTGAAGATTACGGGTGAAAAGCAGAATTTATTATACTACATTTTTTTAATGCGGAAAGACTTCTTTTTTTGTATAATAAGACGATATGGTATTTTGAGTTACAGCCTGCGGAATCTGGGGATATGATTTAGATATTTGAACGGGGTTGATTGAGGAGGTCATTATGAAGTATATGATTTGTATTCTTGTAGCGCTGTGGATTGTTGTCCCGCCGGTTATATGCCGTGCGGAAAATTCTTCCCGGAAAGATTCTCCCCGTGCAGGCGGGAACATGGAGATTGCCAAAGTAGTAAATGTTCAGAGCAGTGTTCGGGAGGGTGAAGAAAAAGTTACGCGGGGGGGAGTTACGTTTGTTGAAGGGTTCCGGGAATATACTGACCGGAGGATCGGTGAATTATCCCAGCGGATTTTTAAACTCGAAAACAGCATGTCTGAACTTACAAAGCAGATCGGTCTCTTGAGAACGGAAATAGCCAAGTTAAAACCTTCTTCAAAACAGGCGCCTGTATATTCTCCGTCCGGGGTCACTACAAGCGCTCCGTCGGTTCAACCCAAAGATACGCAACAGTCAAAATCGGGGTGGTAACCCGTTTTTTCCCTTATGCGGTTGCTTAAAAGCATACACGATACGCTTAAAAAAAATGTTCTTGTTCGTCGAGGAAGCCGTGTTTTGATTGGGGTTTCCGGCGGCCCTGATTCGGTCGCGTTGTTATATCTCCTGCACGCTTTAAGAAAAGAATTTTCTTTGGCTTTGTTTATCGGCCATCTGGATCACGGTATAAGAAAAGATTCTGCTGAGGATTGCGAGTTTGTAAAAAAATTGGGGAAGGCGTTTGGTATCCCGGTGATTGCCGGAAAAGTCAATCTTCGTGATGCGGCATTACGGGGATCCGTTGAAGAGAATGCCAGAAAGGCGCGTATTGAATTTTTCTGCCGTACGGCAAGAAAAATTAACGCGGATGTCGTCGCTATCGGCCATACGCAAGATGATCAGGCGGAAACAGTCATAATGCGCTTGCTGCGTGGAAGCGGCCTTCAGGGATTACGGGCGATACAGCTTAAAAAAATATTGAATGATGTGGTTTTCATTCGTCCGCTTTTACGCTCACGCCGTAAAGATATTATCGCTTATTTAAAAAAACGCAAGGCCGCATTCCGGGTTGATTCCACCAATAAGGAGGATATTTATTTCCGCAATAAAATCAGGCATTATCTTATTCCCGTGCTGGAAAAGAATTACAACCGGAATATTATAGAAGTATTAAGCAATTTTGCCGAAACCGCCGGGCAGGATTATGATTTCCTTGATAAAGAAGCGGAAAAAGAATTCAGGCGGATGAGAGGTGTTCTTAATATAGAGCATCTTAAAAATTTGCATCCCGCGATTTTTCGTCTCGTGATTCGCCGCGCAATTTCTCGTGTTCAGCATGATACCCGCAGGATCACGTATCGGCATATGAAGGAAATCGAAGACCTGATTTTTAACCGGCCCGTGAATTCCGTCGTTAATTTACCTCAGGGGCTTTCGGTTAAAAAAGGGAGGATCTGTGCGCGTTTTGATTTGAAAAAATGAAGCCGGTTTTTTATTATTTTGAAGAGTGCCGATTTATGCTATAATTTTATCTATTCAGAGGAGGTACGGCGTGATAAAAAATAAAGTTTCGTTGGGGATTTTGTCGTTTGTTGTGATGGGGTGCTGTTCCGTTTTCGCGGCGGAAGAATTTACGATTACTACCTACTATCCTTCTCCTCACGGTTCTTATCGGGAATTAACAGCTTCCGACAGGATGGCGATTGGCGATGTGAACCGGGATGGGGCGGTTGACGCGCGCGATTTGCCGGTCTATATGGAGCCTATTAACGGTTCTAATTGGTCCAATACCGGTGATCCTGCTACCGGGAGTCTGTCAATAGCCAACAGGCTGGTGGTTGGCAGGACGAATATATTCCCTAACGCCCGGGTACATATTCACAGCTCACATGAATGGGAAAATGATATCGCGAGCATCGCTTTAAGTACCGACAGGATGGATGGTTGGGTGAATCAGTTCTGGTGGCTTGATGAGACAGGAGACTGGGTTAAGCATGTCTTGGCTATGGATAGGGACCAGAACGACCAGCTGTTTTTATATTTGAATTATGATGGGTATTATCATGGAGCTAATAACGCGAATAGCACGTTTGCGATTTTACATGGCAATGTGGGAATTAATACTAGAGACGCCGGAGCCTATCGTCTTGCGGTTACCGGGGATACTAATCTGAATGGGCGCCTTGATATTACGGGTAATGTTCAGGTTAACGGAAGCGGGACAGTCAGCAATACCTGGTGCGCTAATTCCGATATAAGATTGAAAAAAGATATCAGGGAATTAACCGGGGTGTTGCCTAAACTTGAGTCTCTCCAAGCCGTGACTTTTGATTGGAACACGAAGGCATTCCCTCAGAAAGGATTTTCACAGGGCAGGCAAATCGGTATTGTCGCTCAGGACGCGGAAAAAGAATTTCCCGAATTGGTTAGAACCGGCATGGACGGATACAAGTCGTTTGATTACCAGAAATTCGCCGCCGTACTTTTAGAGGCGGTAAAAGAGCAGCAAAAAGAAATAGAATCTCTTAAAAACGAAATTAACAGCCTAAAAAAATCCCGTTAAAAAATGCGTATTTCCCGATTGTTTATTTTTTTAGTACTTATTCTTGTTATTTCCACGTCTTTCCTCGTGTATCAGGAGCTTCGCGCTCAATGCGGATGCCCGTGCGGCGAAATTTGCACTTCCGTTACTTCCGTTCACCGCGTGGCGTGTCTGCCTTTTACCGCGACATGGGAGGGGTCCTGTTGTGATGGAGGGCCGAAACAGGTTAATTTTACCTGTCTGCCTTTTACCTGGCAGGGACGCCAGTATACCTGCCTTCCCGCTGATGTCCGTCATGACTGGCAGCGTTTTGACGGCTGTGTCCCGTGTCCTCCTCCCCCGTAAACCGGTGTAATTACTACACGTGATTTTATATCAGATGATCTGGTGTCGGTGTGTCCCTGTTTTATACCGTGTGTTGAATTGGGATTGACACGCCTTATTTTCAGTGTTATATTATTCCCTTATTCAAAAAAATAACCCGAAAGGAGTGATAAACTTGCCGAGAATTGAAATTAAAGAAGGAGAGTCTTTTGAACAGGCATTACGCCGTTTTAAAAGACAGATTGAACAAGAAGGTATTTTACGCGAAGTAAGAGACCGTAAACATTACGAAAAGCCGAGCGAACGCAAAAGAAAAAAAATGCGCGGGAGAAAATAATATGGGGGTGGCTTTATCTACCTCATGGAATGCATTTCGTTATTCTGAAGCCGCGCCTTGTATCCGTGAAATTAAGGAACTGGGCTTTGACGAGGTTGAGTTAAGCTTTAATCTTACTCCTCGTATGGTAGATGAGATTGAAAAGCTTGTGGCGCGTAATCAGATATCCGTTGGCAGTGTACATAATTACTGTCCTATTCCTGAAAACCTCAAACGTGCTGAAGCTCTTCCTGATTGTTATTCGCTTTCATCCCCGAATGAAGAAGAAAGAAACGCCGCTGTTTCATTCACAAAAAGGTCGATTGATACTGCGGTGCGTATGCGCGCGCGGGCGGTAGTTTTACACGCGGGCAGGGTCGCTATTCCCGATAGGATTAGCGAGCTTATCGGGTTTTTTTCTCAAGGATTGAGCCGGTCCTCGGAGTTTTCGGGCCTTAGAATGGAAATAATTGAGGAACGCATGCGTTTTCAGCGTAAATATTTTGATAATGCGCTCCGGAGTCTTGAAACAATTGAACGATACGCCCGAGAGAACGGGATTTTCGTGGGGATAGAAAATAGATTCTATTACCGTGAAATTCCTTCCCTGGATGAAATAGGAGAAATCCTGTCCAGGTTTGATAAATCGAACATCCGGTATTGGCATGATGTCGGCCACGCATTTGTGATGGAAAGGCTGGGGTTTTCCGGAAAAGACGAATACCTGCAGCGGTATGGCGCGTCTATTCTGGGGATACATCTGCATGATATTAACGGATGTGTTGATCATGGAGCTCCTGGAACGGGAGAGTTTGATTTTAACCGGATTAAGCCGTATGTCGGGCAGGACACGATTAAAGTTGTGGAAGCACATCATCCTGTAACCGCTGAAGAAGTAAGAAACAGCAGGAAGTTTATAGAGGATCTTTTTGCCGGCTGAATTTATAAAGACGGACAAGGATGCCATGAAAACGTATATCAGGAAACCGGCCGTAGCGGGACAATTTTACCATTCATCTCCGGAACGATTAAAGAAGGAGATTGGCGGGTTTATTGATCCCGGCGCCAGGAAAACTGACGCTAAGGGATGCGTGATGCCTCATGCCGGGTATATGTATTCGGGAAAAGTCGCCGCTGAAGTTGTTTCTTCTCTTACGGTGAGGGATAAGATTATTTTGCTGGGTCCGAATCATACGGGGTATGGCTGTATGCTCAGCATGATGTCTTCCGGAAGATGGGAAACTCCTCTTGGGGAAGTTCCCATTGATGAATCTCTCGCCAAATCCCTCCTTTCATTCGTGCCTTCTTTGGAAGAGGATGTTTTGGCTCATCAGTATGAACATTCTCTCGAGGTTGAATTGCCTCTGTTCCAGTATTTTAGAAAAGATTTTACAATAGTGCCAATCGCGGTAATGACGGAAGATGTGGAAATCCTGAAAAGAACAGGTGATGAAATAGCCGGGTGTGTCGGCGATTTACGCCTAACGGATTCTGTCCTGATAGTTGCCAGTTCGGATATGACGCATTATGAATCACAGAAACAGGCGTCGCATAAAGATAAAGAAGCTATTGAAGCGATTTTAAATTTAGACGAAGACGCGTTGATTCAAAAAGTCAGGGGTTTGGGGATAACTATGTGTGGTTTTGCTCCGGTGGTAATTATGCTTAGAGCGGTAAAAAAGCTTGGCGCCCGATCTGCCACGCTTATCAAATACCAGACGAGCGGGGATGTTACAGGTGACATGAGCAGTGTAGTCGGCTATGCCGGGATCGTGATCGAATAACGTATGGAACAGCAGAAAAAGATAGATTTCAGGTTTTTCATGACAACATTTTCTCTCCAGGCGGCAATAGCCCTCGGTGAAATTGAAAATCCTGTTTCCCGCAAAAAGGAAGAAGATTTGAACCAGGCCATGTTTATTATTGAGGTCCTGGGTATCTTAAAAGAAAAAACAACGGGGAACCTGACTTTTGAGGAAAAAGAGTTCCTCGATAGAGTGTATATTGAATTGAAAGCGGCCTATGACGCCAAAATATCACGTTCGGCGGTTAACGGCGTTAAGCCCGAATCAAAGACGGAGAACATATGATAGACAAAGACCTTCTGGATATATTGGCGTGCCCGGCGTGCAAAGGCGACGTGGAGTTGAAAGATAAGAAGATTGTCTGCAAAAAATGCGGGAAAAAATATCCTGTCAGGGACGGGATACCTGTTATGCTGATTGACGAAGCGGAAAATTAGGCTATAATCAACCGCCCCCACTCCGGAGGTGGACAAACCAAAATCTGGCCACTTCCGGAGTGGGGGTGGTAAAAAAAATCATTATGAAACGAATCTTAGTAATTCACGGGCCGAATTTAAACCTTTTGGGGACGCGGGAGCCGGGTATTTACGGAACAGTGACCCTTTCCAAAATAAACAGCGCTTTAAAAAAACTTTCTAAAACGCTTCGATGTCATACTTCTTTCCTGCAAACAAATCACGAAGGCGAAATAGTTGACGCAATCGGAAAATCAAAGGGGAAATATGACGGAATTATTATTAATCCCGCGGCGTTCACTCATACCAGCGTTGCTATCCGCGATGCTATACTTGCCGCGGGCTTGCCGGCAATAGAAGTGCATCTTTCCAACATACATTCCAGGGAAGAATTCAGGCATAAATCTCTGATCAGTGCTGCGGCTCAGGGCGTGATTATGGGGTTTGGGCCAAAAAGTTATGAGCTTGGGCTTATGGCTTTGCTTGACATCATCGCATGACTATGTATCACAGGATCAAAAAATTCATTCCCGGATTTAAAAAAAATAAAATAGACGCGTTTATTGTTTATTCTCCTGCGAATATTTCATATTTAACTGAATATAGAAGCAGGGATTCCGTTTTGCTCGTTGCGCCGGGAAAAACGTTTTATATTACTGATGGCAGGTACAGTGAAGAAGCCCGCACCTGTCTCCCGGGAATAACAATTAAAAAAATAAGCAATTCGTTTCCCGAAACTATCGCCGGGATTTGTTCCAGCGAAAAATGCCGGAGTGTCGGTTTTGAATCCGCGCATTTGTCGTTTGCCGGGTATCAGCGGTTGGTTGATTTGATGCCTGCAGGAGTGGAATTAGTTCCTTTTTCAGGCCTGATTGAAGTTTTACGCCAGGTCAAAGAGAAACCTGAGATAGCTCTGATGCGGCACTCGGTTGATAGTGCCGTCCAGGCTTTTGAATTCGTCAAATCATACATCATTCCCGGGAAAAAAGAAATTGAAATAGCCGCTGAAATTGAGCGTTTTATACGTTTTCAGGGTGCTTCGTGCGCGTCTTTTGATATTATCGTTGCTTCCGGCCCGAATTCCAGCCTGCCGCATCATATGACTTCAGAGCGGGTGATCAGGGAGGATGAACCGGTTTTGATCGACATGGGGGTGGAATTTCAAGGATATAAATCCGACTTGACAAGGGTTTTCTTCTCAAGTAAAATAAATTTCTTCATGCAGAAGGTATATACTGCTGTGCTTAACGCTCAAAAAGCGGCGATTAAGAAAATTAAGCCGGGAGTTCCTTTAAAAGAGATTGATTTTGCTGCGAGGGATTATATAGAGAGCCTCGGATGGGGAAAGAATTTTGTGCATGGGTCCGGGCACGGAATAGGGCTGGACGTTCATGAATTGCCGTCGATTTCTGCGAAATCCGGGCAGGTCTGCGTTCCC
>JAQUMS010000047.1 GCA_028717985.1 Candidatus Omnitrophota bacterium | reverse complement strand
TCTCAGACGACCGGAGAAGATTGGGAAGGCGTGGAGATGGTTCTTTCTACCGCTAAACCAAACACAGGCGGAACGTTGCCGTATGTTTCTCCCTGGGTTCTGCGTCCGTATCAACCGCGGCCTCTGCAGGTTAAGAAAATGGCATATAAGTCTGAGGTTATGGATGCTATGCAGACCCGGGCTTTTGAAGAAGAAAAGGGTTTAGCAGGCGCGAATGCCCCTGATGAAGGCGCTCCGGTGTATGCTACCGCGGAAGACAGAGGGATCGCGGTCGCGTATAAACTCCCGAAAAAAGTCACGGTTAAATCAGACGGTACTGAACATAAACTGCCTATATCGATACAGACGCTGAAAGCCGATTTTATGTATTCAACATATCCGAGGCTTGTTCCGTCGGCGTTTTTAGGCTCTCGTGTCACTAATAGTAACGATCTACAGCTTTTGTCCGGACGGGTAAATGTTTTCCTGGAGGGAGATTTTGTCGGGACTTCCGCAATAAACAATATCGGACCGGGAGAAGAGTTTGATTTGTATCTGGGAGCGGATGATAACGTTAAGATAAAACGTGAATGCGTTGAGAAGAAAGTTGATGAAACAATTATTGCTAATATTCTGTCGCCTGTCCGAAAAACCCAGTTTAAATATAAACTGAGCGCGGAAAATTATAAATCCAGAAAAATTAAAATCAAGATTTTTGAAGCAATGCCTGTGCCTGAAGATGACAGAATTAAAGTAAAGATAAATCAGGTTAGCATGGAACCGAAGAAAAAGGATTGGGAAGACAGGAAAGGCGTTTGGCTTTGGGAAGTGGAGCTTGATCCTAAGGCGAAACAGGAAATCGTGTATTCTTTTACAGTCGAACATCCCCGTGATATGAGAGTAGAAGGGTTAGATTAGGAGTTAGTTCTTAGCTCTTTGCTCTTAGATTTTACTAAGACCTAAGAGCAAAGACCTAAGACCTAAGAGCTAAAGTATGAGCATAAAACGAATCGGAGTTTTAACGTCAGGGGGCGATGGCCCGGGAATGAACGCCGCGATCAGGGCGGTTGTCCGTTATGCCTGGCATATGAAATTGGAAGTGATGGGTATTTACCGCGGGTATGCCGGTTTAATTAATGGTGAAATAGCGCTTCTTGATCGCCGGTCGGTTTCCAATATTATCAACCGTGGCGGTACTATTTTAAAAACAGCTCGTTCCGAAGAATTTAAAACAGTGAAAGGGCAAAAACGCGCTGTGGAACTTCTCAAAACGCACGGGATTGACGGGTTGGTGGTAATCGGCGGGGACGGGACATATCATGGCGGAAGAGTCCTTTCACAAAAATGGAATATCCCTTGTATCGGGCTTCCGGGCACGATTGATAATGATATAAACGGGACGGATTCAACAATCGGATATGATACCGCCATTAATACCGCGATTGATGCCATAGATAAAATCAGAGATACAGCTACTTCTATGGAGCGTATTTTTGTGGTTGAGGTCATGGGAAGAGCAAGCGGTTCAATCGCTCTTCAAGTTGCATTGGGCAGCGGCGCTGAAGACGTAATAATCCCGGAGCGGAAATATGATATCGCCGGAATGTGCCATGATATTGTGGAAGGCAATCTGCGGGGTAAAGTAAGCTGGATCATTGTTGTGGCTGAAGGAAAAGCAAAAGCCGGTGATATCGCAAAGCAGATTACCGATTTAACATCGCTTGAAACGCGTGTTGCGGTCCTTGGCCATGTTCAGCGGGGAGGCAACCCTACTGTCAGAGACAGAAATCTCGGCGCCCGGCTTGGACAGAAAGCAGTTGAATTGCTGCTTGAAGGAAAATCCGGTAAAGCGGTGGGCGTTATTTCGGATAAAATAAATGTTGTCGATTTTGAAGAGGCGATTAAGAAAAGAAAAGTTAACACGAATGATTTGTATAATTTAGTCAGGATATTGACGTAATACGGATTATTTTAAAAAACAAACAAGGAAGGAGTCAAGACACTATGGGAAGAAGACCGCTTGATATTGACACAATAGTATCGGATCTGGTTTTATCAGACGACATGGCCAAGAAAAAGGTGCTTGCTAAAAAGATACTTGATATCGGGTATAAACAGGGAGTATATCCCTTAAGCATTCATCAACTCTATGTCGCTATGGGAAAAGGTGAAGTGAACGGGTTTACTGTTCCGGCGTTTAATTGACGCAGCTTGACGTATGATCTTGCGCGGGCTATGTTCCGCGTTGCCAAAAGAAATAATGCCGGCGCGTTTATTTTTGAAATAGCAAAATCTGAAATGGGGTATACCAATCAGCCTCCGGTTGAATATGCCGGGGTGATAATCGGCGCGGCAATCAAAGAAGGGTATACAGGGCCTGTTTTTATTCAGGGGGACCATGTTCAGGTTAATGCGAAAAAATTCAAGGAGAATGCCGACGGAGAATTGAATACGCTTAAAGCATTGATCGAAGACGCGGTAAACGCGGGATTTTACAATATCGATATCGATTCTTCAACATTGGTTGATTTATCTTTGTCCGATGTAAGAAAACAGCAATACAATAATTTTGATGCCTGCGCTAAATTGACGCAATTTATCCGTAAAATTGAGCCGAATGGAGTTACCGTCTCAGTCGGAGGGGAAATCGGGGAAGTCGGGCACAAGAATTCAACTCCCGAAGAGTTAAGGGTTTTCATGCAGGGGTATACTGATCGTTTACGCAAAGGGCTTAATGGCATCAGTAAAATTTCGGTCCAGACAGGGACGTCGCATGGCGGGGTTGTTTTGCCTGACGGCTCTATCGCGCAGGTAAAACTCGATTTCGACACTTTGAAAACTCTATCTGAAATCGCGCGCAAAGAATTTGGCCTGGGAGGCGCGGTGCAGCATGGTGCGTCCACTCTTCCCGCGGAAGCGTTTCATAAATTCCCGGAATGCGAAACAGCGGAAGTCCATCTTGCTACTGAATTCCAGAATATGATTTATGACAGCAAACATTTCCCCCAATTCTATAAAAATAAGATTTACGATTGGTTGAAAATTAACGCGATTTCTGAACGTAAAGAAGGGGAGACGGATGAACAGTTCTTTTACAAGACCCGTAAAAAAGCGCTTGGGCCTTTTAAGAAAGATATCATGGGCTTCCCTCCGGAAGTTCGTGACGCGATTGCGCAGGAAGTCGAAAACAGGTTTGAATTCCTTTTTAAACAGTTGAACGCTGTAAATAATAAAGATGTTGTGGATAAATATATTACCCTTAAACGCGTTATTGTCCGCAAGAAGAAAGAAGGCGCGGAAGTTGTTCATGACGGAGAAGGGGCGGATTAGTTATTTTTGTTGTGAAAACCGTACGATTGGTGTAACGTCGGATTAAGAAAGGAATTACTCATGCGTTCAGATCAGATAAAAAAAGGATTGGAACGGGTCCCGCATCGCGCGTTGTTGCACGCGACGGGGCTGAGCAGGCGTGATCTTGATAAGCCGTTTATCGGGATTGCCAGTTCTTTTACCGATTTGATTCCGGGCCATGCCGGGATGCGTGATTTGGAACGGTTCATTGAACGCGGAATTTGTTATGGCGGCGGAGTTCCTTTTCTATTTGGTATCCCGGGAATTTGCGATGGTTTGGCTATGGGGCATTTAGGTATGTGTTATCCTTTAGCTTTGCGTGAACTTGTCGCGGATTCCATAGAGACTGTGTGCAACGCTCACAGCCTTGACGGGATCGTATGCCTTACTAATTGCGATAAAATTACTCCGGGGATGTTGATGGGGATTACCCGGATTAATATTCCCTCGGTCGTCGTTACGGCGGGGCCGATGCTTTCAGGGCGTTTTCGTAATAAAAAACTGGCGTTCGTTCATGATACATTTGAAGCTTTGGCCCGGGCTAAAAAAGGCGATATTTCTTCTGAAGAGTTAGCGTGCTTGGAAATGGAAGCCTGTCCGGGATCAGGGTCATGCCAGGGATTGTACACGGCCAATACCATGGCGTGTCTTATTGAGACTATGGGGATGTCAATGCCCGGCTGCGGAACCGCTTTGGCGGTTTCAGCGAAAAAACGGAGGATTGCCCAGGAAAGTGGAGAGCGTGTCGTGGAGTTAGTGAGGAAAAATATTACGCCCCGTTCGATAATCACCGCTGAATCCCTGGAAAATGCGATTACCGTTGATATGGCTCTTGGCGGGTCAAGCAATACTGTTTTACATCTTGTTGCTGTCGCTCGTGAAGCGGGTATTGTTCTAGACCTGAAAACATTCGACAGGCTCAGCAAAAAGGTTTTTCATATCACAAATATTGAACCGGCCGGGGACCATTATATGGAAGATGTGGAATTTGCCGGCGGTATCCCTGCGGTCTTAAAACGCTTGAAAGAAAAATTAAATAATACGATTACGGTAAGCGGAAAGAAAACATTTGAGATCGCTGATTCCGCTGAAATTGCCGATGAATCGGTCATACGTCCTTTTGACCAGGCGTATCATCAGGAAGGCGGCATTGCCGTTTTATACGGAAACCTCGCTCCTGATGGATCGGTTGTGAAACAATCAGCGGTAAATTCGAAAATGATGCAATTCACCGGCAAGGCGATTGTTTTCAACCGCGAGGAAGAGGCGATGCAGGCGATTCTCAACGGTAAAATAAAATCGGGGCATGTTGTGGTTATCCGGTATGAGGGGCCTGCGGGTGGACCCGGAATGAGGGAGATGCTTGCTCCTACATCCGCAATTGTGGGTATGGGGCTGGCGGATTCAGTCGCTTTGATTACAGATGGAAGATTTTCCGGCGGCACGAAAGGTCCGTGTATCGGACATGTTTCTCCCGAAGCGGCGGCAGGGGGTCCTATAGCATTTTTGAGAAATAATGATATAATAACCATTGATATTCCGGCCCGGAAAATAACAGTTGATTTAACCGGAGCGGAAATCAAAAAACGTTTTAAAACCTGGAAACCTGAGCCTTTGAAAATAAAAACAGGGTATCTGGCAAGGTATTCCAGAATGGTCCAATCAGCTGATAAAGGAGCTGTACTTTTATAAGCTGTATGATAATACGGATGGCGGGTGAAGTTCCGTATAGCAACATTCTCAACTTTACGTAATGGTGGTGTTATTATGACTGGCGCACAAATTCTTATTGAATCTTTGAAACGCGAAGGCGTGAAAGTGATCTTTGGTTATCCCGGCGGGCAGGTCCTTCCGATTTTTGACGCGTTGTATGATTCGGATATTAAATTTATTTTGCCTCGGCATGAACAAGCTGCGGCTCATGCTGCTGACGGTTACGCCAGGGCTACGGGAAAACCCGGGGTGTGCCTGGCAACGTCGGGTCCCGGAGCAACCAATTTAACTACCGGTATCGCGACCGCGTATATGGATTCAATTCCTATGATAGCGATTACCGGGCAGGTGAAATCCTTTCTTATAGGGAACGATGCCTTTCAGGAAGCTGATGTTACCGGCATTACCAGGCCGATTACCAAACATAATTATCTTGTGAAAGATGTTAAAGACCTTGCGCGGACGATCCATGAGGCGTTTCATATCTGTTCGACGGGAAGACCAGGGCCGGTTCTTATAGATATTCCCAGTGATATACAGACTCAAACCGCTGAATTTGTCTGGCCTGAGGATGTTGTTATGCGTAGTTATAAACCGACTTATTTTGGGCATCCGGGGCAGATTAAAAAAGCCGCTAAATTAATTGCCGCTTCTCGAAGGCCTATTATTTATGCCGGCGGAGGCGTGATTACTTCTTCTGCGGAACGGGAATTAAAAATGCTCGCGGAAAAGTTAAACGCTCCTCTTACCTGGACTTTAATGGGGATTGGGTGTTTTCCTGCCACTCACGCGTTGTCCCTCGGTATGCTGGGGATGCATGGGACCGCGTATGCCAATCATGCTATTATGGAATCAGACCTGATTATTGCGGTCGGAGCCCGTTTTGACGACCGGGTGACCGGGAAACTTGATACTTTTGCGCCGGGGGCAAAAATAATCCATATAGACATTGATCCGTCGTCAATCAGCAAAAACGTAAAGGTTGATGTTCCTATCGTCGGAGATGCTAAAAATATCCTTGGACAACTGCTTGAAGAAATAAAAGGAGTTTTAGATACAGGCGATTGGCTTAAGATGATTGCGGGGTGGAAGAAAAAGTACCCGTTGTCGTATAAAGAAAGCGGTACAAGGATTAAACCTCAATATGTTATTGAACAGCTGGATGCCATAACCAAAGGTAAGGCGATTATTACCACAGAAGTCGGGCAGAACCAAATGTGGGCGGCTCAATGGTATAAATATACCCAGCCCAGGACGTTTATTTCAAGCGGTGGACTGGGGACTATGGGATTTGGTTTTCCCGCGGCTATGGGCGTGAAGGTCGCGTTTCCTGATAAAATAGTTTTTGACGTTGCCGGGGATGGTTCCATCCAAATGAATATTCAGGAATTAGCAACATGCGTGTGCAATAAGATCAACGTTAAAGTCGCGATACTGAATAACGGATATCTGGGGATGGTCCGTCAATGGCAGGAATTGTTTTATAAAAGACGATATTCCCATGTCTGTCTTACCGGCCCTGATTTCGTGAAGCTGGCGGAAAGCTACGGCGCGGCGGGAATCCGCGTGACTAAAAAAGAAGACGTGTCGTCAGCGATTGAAAAAGCGATAGCCATTGATAATGTCGTGTTTATTGATTTTCGTGTTGAGCCCGAAGAAAATGTCTTTCCTATGGTTCCTGCCGGGGAAGCGATCAATAAATTTATCGGCGGGCTCGCGTAGCGATTCCGGCTCGGGCAAAAAGGGATAAAATATGAAACATACGATCTCGGTTTTGGTTGAAAACAAGTTTGGCGTTTTGGCGAGAATTGCGGGGCTTTTCAGCGCCCGGGGATATAATATATCGTCGCTGGCAGTCAGTGAAACTCTTGATCCGACCATTTCCTATTTAACTATGGTTGTTGACGCCAAGGATGAAGGTATCCTCGAACAAATAAAAAAACAGCTCAATAAACTGATTGATGTCATTACGGTAACGGACTTTACCAAAAAAGGGTATATCGACAGGGAGCTTGTTTTATTGAAAGTCCAATGTCCCGCGAAAGATAAAGGGAAGTTGGAGTCTACCGTTAAGAAATTCACCGCGCGGGTTATACAAAACAAAAAAAATGTGTTTGTGGTTGAAGTCATGGGGAGTCAGGATGATATTTCCCGCTCTCTTGATGCGTTTAATCGTTTCGGAATAAAAGAACTTATTAGGACAGGCAAGATTGCTATTGCGTCTTTGTGAGCGGTTTTTGTGTTTCACGTGATTGCAAAGCGGAAAGGAACAGTAATGATAAAAATTTATTATGACCAGGATGCGGATCTAAATCTTTTAAAAGGCAAGACTGTCGCGATTATTGGATATGGTATTCAGGGCAGAGGGCAGAGTTTGTGTTTACGCGACAGCGGCGTGAAGGTCCTTGTTTCTGAATTGGAGGGAACTCCGAATTTCGAACAGGCGAAGAAGGATGGATTTGTTCCCGTGTCGGCGAGGGAAGCGGCGGAAAAAGCGGATGTTATCCAGATATTAACCGAAGACCATGTGCAGGCTAAG
>JAQUMS010000046.1 GCA_028717985.1 Candidatus Omnitrophota bacterium | reverse complement strand
AATTTATTCGCTTAATATCAGCAGTGAAAAAGATGTGTTTATTTCATTGCTGCCGCTTCATCATACGTATCCGTTTACCGGCACCTTGCTTGTTCCTTTGTTAGAAGGCGCGGCAATCAGCTATCCCGCGAGTATTAACCCTGAGGATATTCTGAGTTGTATCCGGGATACAGGGGTAACTGTGCTCGCCGCGGTCCCCCAGCTTTTTTCTTTGCTCCAAAGCCGGATCAAGAATGAAATGAAGCACATGCCTTTAATTCTTCGCATCCTGATAAATATTTTTATTGAGATTTTTGCGGGGATCCGTAGTGTTTCCGGCTTAAATTTGAATAAATACCTGCTGGGGAAATTACACTCGCGGTTTGGGAAGTCTCTCCGGTTTTTGATCTCAGGAGGAGCGCGGCTTGACCCGGAAATTACACGGGATTTTATGAGATGGGGATTTATTATCCTTGAAGGCTATGGGTTAACCGAAACCTCTCCCATAATTACATTGATGACTCCGAAAAAAGTTAAGCCCGGTTCAGTTGGAAAACCTTTGCCCGGAGTTACAGTTAAAATAGAAAATAAGAATGAAGAGGGGATTGGGGAAATAAATGCCTGCGGCAAAAATGTGATGCTGGGATATTTTAAGATGCCTGAAGAGACTAAAAATGTCCTGCAAAACGGCTGTTTTTTTACCGGTGACCTGGGATATTTTGATGATGAGGGGTATCTTTTTTTAACCGGCAGAAAAGATGAAATTATTACTTTGAATACGGGAAAAAAGATTAATCCTGAAGAATTGGAGCGCCAATATGGGGCATGTCCTTTTATAAAAGAAATTTGTGTTCTTTCGGTTGAATCAAAAGAAGGGGGCGGGGCGCAAAAAAAACTCATCGCGCTTGTCGTTCCCGATGAGGATTATTTCCGCGCCCGGGGAATGCTGAATATTGAAGAGAAGATCCGCTGGGAGATGGAAAATATTTCGAACCGGATGGGAACCTCCAGGCACCTTCAGGGTATTGTTTTTACTGTTCAGAAATTTCCACGGACGTCTCTTGGAAAAATAATGAGGCATAAGATAGATGTTTCTGCTTTAAAAACGTCGGATTTTTCTTCAAACCAAAACCTTCCTCCAGACAGGGAAGAAGAAGCGTTGTTGGCACTTGAGATTAATAGAAAAATATTAAAGACAGCTTCAGAAAAATTAAAAAGGGAAGTCCACCTGAAAGATCATCTGGAGCTTGACCTGGGCCTTGATTCTCTGGGCAGAATCGAACTCTTTCTTGATATTCAACCGCTCCTGAATATAGATGTCCCGGATTCGGTGATCCTTGAGCTTTTTTATTGCAATACAATCAAGGAACTGCTTTTGAAACTGAAGCCTTTGTTAGGGAATGCTACCGGGGAGATAAAAGAAAAAGAGTTTGCCTGGTCCGAAGCATTAAAGGAACAGCCCGGAAGCGGGACATTAAAGAGAATTGCTTTATTCCCGACATTTGGGTATCGGGTGATAAATGTTTTATTTCAACTGGGTTTTATCGCCATTTTTCGTGTGTTATTTTTAATGCGGGTACGAAACCGTTCGGCTATGCCTTATAACGGCCCGTGTATTATTGTCCCCAATCATACAAGCTATTTTGACGCGTTCATTATTTTTGCCGCGTTGCCCTTTAAAAGCGCTATAAACACGTATTTTATTGGTTTTAAAAAATATTTTTATTTCCCTGTGATTAGGCATATGATCAAAGTAGCGAAACTTCTTCCTCTTGACATAAGCCTCGATGTGGTTGAAGTAATGAAAACTTGTTCTTATCTGCTTAAACACGACAAAATGATCTGTTATTTTCCGGAAGGGGAACGATCCATTGACGGGAATGTTATGCGTTTTAAGAAGGGGATAGGCATTTTAGCCAAAGAATTGAATATACCTATTATGCCTGTTTATATTGACGGCGCGTACAGGTCATGGTCCCGCCGCATGCGAGTGCCTAAATTAGCGCGGTTGACTGTGACATTCGGAAAACTCACCACATACTCCCAATTATTTCCCACGTCAGAAGCTATTGATTATGAGGATGTTGCGGAAAAACTGCGGCAAAAACTTGTTGAAATAGAAAAAAGCTAAATCACCCCGGTACAAGTTTAACTCCCCCTCACCTTATTCCTCTCCCACAAGGGGAGAGGACGGAAACAAATTTAAATAAAAACGGCTTTTGTACTCCCAGACCGCGCAAATGCAGGACACTCTTTTGGATCAGTTTTCTGACTACATACCCCTGTTTTTCGTTTGACGGCAAAATCCCGTCGTAAATGGAAAAAGAAGTATGGTGAGGCATGTAACTTAATAAAAAATAGCCACTTAAGCGCTTGACAAAATGCTGTTGTGATGCTATACTTAAACAGTACAAAGTGTTGATAAAAAACCACAATTGTAAAAGTCTGTTGTTAAATTACTACTATTTTAGGCCCAAAAATCTGCTAATTCCGAACGAATCAATTCGAACCTAAGGCAAAATAACCCCTTAAATTATGGTATCAATCGGAAAAATCTACAGTTCTACATTTTCGTCTCTAAAAGCCCGTCCGCTTATTTATGTCCCTTTTATTTTCCTGACTGTTATTGAGTTGATATCCTTAGTTATTGTTTATTTTTCGCCACAACTGCCCTTAAGGCTTTTTTTCGGGCCGATCATCAGGACGTTCTGGGGTGAGCAATTTCTTCATTATCCTGTGAATTTCGCTTTACTCCCCAAACTCGCTTCTTTAAGCCAAAAAGTCGATTATTTATTTTTCGGGTCATTAATGTCCTCGGTTGTCGTAGTAATGGTGGCGCAGTTTTTCCGGAAAGAAAAAATGAATTTTAAATCCGCTGTCCGGACAGGGTTTAAGAAATATTTTCACGTTTTTGCGGTAATTTTACTTGTTACGGTTTTATTTCAATATTCAATGAAAGCTTTGCCGTTTTTGTTGTATAAATATTTTTCTTCGGGGCACGCCAAGCTTTTATTTATTCCCGCGAGCCTTTGGCTGAGCCTGGGCGTGATTGTATTTAATTTTATTTTAGGGATACTGCTCCAATGCGCTTTTATTTATTCGATTCCGTTTATTGTCCTGGACAATCTTAAGTTCGGGAAGGCAATTATCAGGTCGTTCGTGTTGTTTAAAAAAATATTTTTGCCGACGCTTGTTTTGGCCACGCTTCCTGCGTTATTGTATATCCCCATCATTATTCTCGACTTAAACGCTGTTTTTCTGATCGATACGTTATTCCCCGAATTTATCTTTCTGGTCGCAATTATAGGTTTAGGATTAAACGTTCTATTGATTGATCCTCTTATCACGTTGGCGACGACGTTTTTGTTCCTTGAAACAAGAAAAACATCTCAGAGTGTATAAACTAAAAAGGCAGTACCTATGAAAAAAATATTTTCTCAAAAATTACTCCTGATCTTGTTCGCGCTGATGATATGCTCCGGATGCGCGAATGATCAATACGCCATTGAAAAAGAATACTGGTGGCTTAAAAAACAGGCGAATGATATTTTTAAGAATCCTTTTTCCACTCCGCCCAGGCAGGTGGAAGTGGCGGTCGCAAAATTTAATAATTTTATTCGCCGCCACCCGACAAGCCCCATGGCTTTGGACGCGGAATTCACTATCGCGCTTATATATCAGGCAAAAGAGCAGTATGCCGCGGCGAGGGAACAGCTGAACGCGGTTTTGAATAAGCATTCTAAATCCGACCAGGTGTGCGCGGAAACAATGTTTCTGATCGGCAATACTTATGAAGTTGAAGATAAATGGCCTCTGGCATTGGAAAAGTATAAGGCAATAATTCAAAAATACCCGATGACTCAGCGGGGTTTTTCAATGCCGATGTATATTCCCGCGTACTATAAATCAAAATTCCAGCCTGAAAAAATGGTCGCCGCGTACCAGGAAGCGATTGATCATTACAGGAATATAGCCCACAGGTTCACTAATTCGCCTATCGGGTATCAGGCGTATAATCTTGTCGCGGATTGCTATATCGGGATGAACGATTGGACGAACGCCATCAGCACGTATAACACGATGCTTTTTAAATATAAAGGAAAACTTCCGCTTGATACGTTACAAATGACAATGGCGATGATTTATTACCGGGAAATGCAGGATACCGCTAACGCTAAAATCAAACTCCAGGAGCTTTTAAAGGAATATCCTCACAGCAGGTTTGCTTCTCAAGCAAAAAAATTCCTCAAGGAACTGGAGAAGAAATGAGCACGATAATCCAGGAAGTTTCGGTTTTTGAAGGGCATAATTTAAACGGGCTTTTTAACAATACGCTTAAAGAAATGATGTCCCTGCTTGATGCCGAGTGCGGTTCTTTGTTCCTTTTTGACCCGCAAAATAACGAATTGATACTGGATTCTTTTTATAATTCCAACACGCAGTTCCTTAAAGGCCACCGCCAGAAAGCGGGCGAGGGTGTTTCCGGTAAAGTATTGAATATTAAGCTTCCCGTTTTGGTTAAGGATATAAATTCCGACGTCAGATTTAGAAGGAACGGTTTCAAACATTATCACACCAATTCGTTTATTTCAATTCCTCTCATCTGCGCCCACGGGATCCTCGGATTGGTTAATATCGCGGATAAAGCAGACCGGCAATGTTTTACGGAGAAGGATTTTGAAATCGCCAAAACTTTATGCAAGTTTGTTTGTATCGCCGCGGACAATATCCTTTTAACCGAACGGCTCAAGCAGGAAAAAGACTCGGCGGAACGACAGAAAAAAGAATTTGAAAAACTCGCCTCGGTCGGCAAGGTGGCGGCCGGAATCGTCCATGAAATCAACAATCCTCTCGACGGAATTATCCGTTTCACTCATATTTTACTTGTCCACCTGGACAATAATCCTACTGCCAGGGATTACCTCCTTGAAATAAAGAAGGGCCTTGACAGGATAACCAAGATCACAAAATCGCTTTTAATCTTTTCTCACCAGTCAGGGACAAGCGCGTTTTTCCAGCTCAAGAAATATATTGACCTACACGCGGTCATTGAAGGGGGAATAGATGCATATAAGGATTCTCTGGAGGGTATGATAAAGGTTGAAAAAAAATTCGATGAAATCATTCCACGCGTTGCTGATTTCGGTTTAGCGCATATAGTCACGAATATCATAAAAAACGCCATTGACGCGATGCCCGATGGAGGGACTTTAACCATTTCGACGTGTCTTAAAACATCCGGTGTCAGTATTGTATTCGCGGACACGGGTGTTGGGATGACGGAATCTGTCAGGGAACGTATCTTTGAGCCGTTTTTTACCACGAAAAGCATTGATAAAGGCACCGGTTTAGGCTTAGCGATATGCAAAGAGATCGTCACGAAATACGAAGGCGATATCACTATAGAAACCGCTCCCGGTAAAGGGTCCGCGGTTACAGTTTTTTTACCTTCTCAATATCTGGAACATGAATCAGCCTCAGTCTAACGGCAGTCATATCTTAGTAGTTGATGATGAGCCCCTGGTAAGGCGTTCGTTAAGCGAATTTCTTACTATGGAGGGGTTTACCGTGTCTTCGGCTTCCGACGGCGAAGAAGCGCTTGAATTCCTCAAAAAACATACCGCCGATGTTATCCTCGCTGACCTGAAAATGCCTAAATGCGATGGTATTGAACTTTTACAGAAAGTAAAAGTTTCCCATCCCAATACCACCATAATAATGATCACAGGGTTTGCCAGTATTGACAGCGCTGTTGAAGCTATGAAACAGGGAGCGTATGATTATGTCACCAAGCCTATAGTTGACAGCGAAATAAAAATTATTCTCGACCGGATCATCACTCAGAGAAACCTTCTTGAGGAAAATGTTAAACTAAAACGCCAGCTTTCAGCGACGCTCAGAGACCATTTTCACAATATCGTCGGCAAAAGCAAGCCGATGCAGAAAATTTATACCTTGATCGAAGCGATCCTGAATACTCGCGCCACGGTCCTTATTTATGGAGAAAGCGGCACGGGAAAACGCCTTATCGCTCACGCGATCCATAAATATAATGAGATTGAACGGGGCAAACCGTTTGTTGAAGTCAGCTGTGGTGCTTTGACTGAAACCTTGCTTGAAAGTGAATTGTTCGGACACGTAAAAGGGGCCTTTACCGGCGCGATTAAGGATAAACCGGGGAGGTTTGAACTTGCTGCGGGCGGCACTATATTTTTGGATGAAATTGATGCTTTTAGCCCCGCTTTACAGGTAAAGCTTTTGCGCGTGCTTCAGGACGGGGAATTTGAAAGGGTGGGGGAGAATAAAACAATTAAGATTGATATCCGTGTTATTGCCGCTACAAACCAGGACCTTCAGCAACTGATAGAACTGGGTAAATTCCGAAAAGACCTTTTTTACCGCCTTAATATTATTTTAATTGAAGTCCCGCCGCTGAGGGACAGAAAAGAAGATATACCGATTTTAGCGGATCATTTTGTGTCTAACACGCGAAGCATGTGAGTAAAAAAATAACAGGTCTGTCCAATGAGGCGCTTTCTTTGATGCTTAATTATAACTGGCCGGGAAATGTCCGCGAATTGGAGAATATGATCGAACGCGCGGTGATCTTAAGCAAAGGGCCGCTTATTACTCCCGATGATTTCCCCGATTTTTTTAAGGCGAGAAGCCCTCAATTGGCTAATACTGAAGATGACGGATTTTCTTTAAAAAATGCCTTGAAATCTCCTGAAAAAGAGCTTATTATAAAAGCATTGGAATCGGTTGGTTGGAACCGCAGTGAAGCCGCTGAAGTCTTAGGAATTAACCGTACAACGCTGTATAAAAAAATGAATAAATACGGCTTGCTGAAATCCAAGAAAAGCTCTTAGTTCTTTTTATTTTTTTTTGCTAACAGCTAAGAGCTGCGATCAAAGAGCTAAAATCCCCGTGAAAACGAAACTCTCTATTCAGCGAGTAGTTAATCTGCGGGAATGGCAGAAAATTCAGGATAGTTTTTCTGCCGTCACTGAAACCGGTTTGCGTACGGTTGATTGCGAAGGCAATGACATTACTCTTCCCAGCGGCCAGCCTACGGTATGTGCCAATCTTTTTAAAAACTCTCCCGTAATAAAATCAAGATTATGCGGTTCCTGTCTGCCCACGTTTCTCGGAGGGAAAGGGGTTGTCGATAAAGAGCTCAAAAGCGTTTGTGAAAACGGTTTAAGTAATTTTATTATACCTCTTAAAATTTCTCCAAAAACCATTGTTTCATATTTGATTCTGGGGCCTGTATTTCTTGTCAGCAGGCAATCCAAAGAAACATACGTGCATGCGGCGGAAGAACTGGGAGTTGATATCGACGTGTTGTGGAGCCTTTTACTGGAGATACGGGTTATTTCTTTGAAATCAGCCCGTGAGCTGGTGGAATTATTACGCGAAGTTTTTGAACATATCGTTAAAACAGCTTACCGCGTCGAAGCGCGCGCCGCCGCCTCGGCGGAGTTAAAGGAAAATAAACAGGAACAGATGCATAGGTTATTTAACGCGCTTTTTGATGTGGCCTGTCAGGTAAGTGGAGCGGATAAAGGGTCGATCATGGATATCAACAAAAATCGTATCCTAACAATCCGTGCCGCCAAAGGGATTTCCAGAGAAATTACCGAACAAACCCGCATAAAATTAGGAGAAGGTCTTTCCGGCCTGGCGGCACAAGAAAAAATGCCGTTACTCGTTGACAATAAAACCGCAGATAATAGGATCAGGCCGTATCTTAATCGCCCCGATGAAACAAAATGTTCAATGATCCTGCCCATTAATGTCCGCAATAAAACCGTTG
>JAQUMS010000045.1 GCA_028717985.1 Candidatus Omnitrophota bacterium | reverse complement strand
TCATGAATAAGTTGTTTCTGCAGATGCAGCCGGTTGATCTTTAAGCGTTTGATACAATCATCAACAACAGATTCTTTTTCATTTTCTGAAAGCTCAGGCAAAAAAGTGGAATCACAAATCAGCCTGCAGGCTTCTTCATCGCCGGTTTGGCTTATTAAATACCTGGGTTCAACCTGCTTCCCTTCTTCCGCGAGGTTAAACATCAGAGAAACTATCCGCGATGTCCGTTCATCTTGAAAATCAGAAGGTTCTATCCGTTCCCGCACGGTATTGATCAGTCGGGATTCTTCCAACATTAATTTTAAAAGTAATTTTTCCGTAGGATGTATCACGGCTTTTTTCCGGTTTGGAGTTTGATCAGCCGCCGCTGATTTTTCAGGTTTTAATTTTTTCAGCTCCTGGACCAGAGAATCATCGCTAATGCTCAATTCATGAGCCAGTTTTTTTATATATTCCGTTTTAATGATCGCGTTGGTAAATTTATGTATCGTCGAAAGCATCTCCGCGGAGATTTTCGCTTTTGACTCAATGGAAGAAACCCCGTATTTTGATTTTAAAACTTTCATTTTATAGTCAAACAGGCTTAAGGCGTTATAGATGATCTGCTTAAACTGGTCTGCTCCTTTTTCCCGGACGAACGTGTCCGGGTCAAATCCCTGCGGCAGGACCGCGATTTTCACATCCATACCTTCTTCCACGAAAATATCAAGAGAACGCACAGCCGCCATTTCACCTGCCGCATCACCGTCATAAACCATAACCACATTCTGGGTATGCCGTTTAATTAAACGCGCCTGTTCACCCGTAAACGCAGTTCCCAGAGAAGCGGCTATATTGTGTATGCCCGCCTGATAGGGAATCAAAAAATCAAGGTATCCTTCAACGATCACCAAAAAATCGGTTTCCCTGACCGGGTCTTTAGCGAAATTCAATCCATACAGATGACTGCGTTTCGTGTACGCGGCGGTTTCAGGCGAATTAACGTATTTCGCGGTATGTTTATCTTCTCCCGGCCGGATTGAATCAGGAAGAACCCTCGCGCCAAAACCAACAATATTTGATTTGGCATCGTAAATCGGGATCATGAGCCGGTTACGGAAACGGTCATAATAGCCGCCGCCTTCTTTCGGTAAAATCAATCCCGCCTTCTCAATCTGGGACAACGTAATATTTTTCGTTCGAAGGTAGTTAAGCAATCCGTCCCAACGGTCAAGAGAATAGCCTAATTTAAACGATTTGATCGTCTCATCGGTAATCCCGCGCTTAGCCAGATATGATTTGGCGCGGGCGCCGGGAACAGTCAACAGGTTTTGAGCGAAGAATTCGGCTGTTAATTGATTAATTTTGTAAATCTGCGTTATAACGCCGGATGATCCATTATTCCCCGCTGTCTGAGGAAGAGAAATCCCGGCTTTCCTGGCAAGTATTTCCACTGCTTCCGGAAATTCAAGCCGTTGGTGCTGCATAAGAAAATTAAAAGCGTTGCCTCCCGCACCGCATCCGAAACAATGATAGATCTGCCGGTCGGAAGAAACCATGAACGACGGGCTTTTTTCGTGATGGAACGGGCATAATGCTCTGAAATTTCTGCCGGCGTGTTTCAAAGGCATATATTCCGAGATCACTTCCACGATATCTATCCGTGAAAGAATATCCTCAAGTATCGTTTCGGGAATAAAACCGGCCATTGTTTGTTTTACTTTCTTTTAAACCTCGAGAATCCTGAACAGCACACAACATTGAGGTTTTCAAGCTTTTCCAATTTATCCAGCAAAAGATTCATGCCGAGAGTATCGGAAGATATGTGTCCCGCCACTATCACGTTAAGATGCGCTTCCTGGACTTTCTTGAAATGCTCACCGCTTAAATGCATGGAAATAATCGTGCGGATCCCTTTTTCGTATAATTTTTTATAAATATTTTTGGGTCCTTCCGTTCCCCCCGTCATTTCAATAAAACATTTACCGGCGGGCCTGTGAGGATTTCCCATAACAAGCGACGGGCCGGCGTTATTTTTTTTCGCGAGAGCGTATTCAGGCTCGGAATTCAAAATATCGAGAATATCTTTACAATTAAACGGTCTTTCTTTTTTTAAAAGAATCCCTATATATTCGGACACATGATTATCAGCGGGAGTATGGCAGCATATAAAGGGCATATCAAGAAGTTTTGCGGCGTCGGAAGCACGGGCGTGATTCGCCGGTAAAAGGCCGCGTTGAACTTCCCTTATACGCTCTTCTATAAAATTTAATGCCACAGTCCGGTCAATGCCGGCATTCTCAAGAAGGTCCGTTTGGATGTTCATGACACCCCATAAGGACGCGAAAGCAAAACCTTCGGGATGATGAGCCATTGCCAGATCCAAACCGTTTTTCTCGCGTATCCTGTCGGCAAGTATAAGTTCCGGGGTCTCAATATCGATTCCCACGAGTATCTTTTTTATTTTCGCGGCGGGATCACCATATAAAACAGCAGTATCCTCAAATAAAGAAATAGCTTTTTTATTTTTTCTCGGGTCCGCTTCAATACCAAACCGGACAATTGCTTTATAGAAATCGGCTAATGTCATTTTGTTACGGTAAGTGAACGATGCGAGTTGTTATTTGATTTTTAAAACGGCGCTATTGAATTTTTCCGAAGGCATGAACTTAGACATAAGATTATTCCATAGCCAACTATATGTGGCAGGAGCAATCCTGGACAGGTGCCGTCCCGCGTACGAAGTATGCACGCTGTGCTGAAGATACACAACTGAAGACATAAGAAAAATAAAAAAAATCAGCCCGGAAACCAAAAAACCCCGTATTACGCCTAAAAATATACCGCCATATTTATTCAAACGCGGCGTAGCCTCCATTTTAATAAACCGCGAAAAAACCTTTTGCAGAAGAACAAAGAGTAAATAACCCGCTAAAGCCAGCACTACAAAAGAAATAGTTTGCCGGTATTCAGGAGGAATTTCGGTCAACAGAAACCGCTTCCCGACAAAATCGGAAAAACCGACATAATAATGCAGGGAAATATAAATAGCCCCAATCGTCCCTAAAAACCAAAATAATTGATCGGGAAGGCCGTTGCGCGTGGATATGTAACATATTCTTATTAAAAGAATTACAAGAAAAATATCCAGCCAATTTACTTGTTTCAAGAATTCTAATAGGATCATAGATTTTATGGAATACTAAATTTTTACAAGTATACCATATAAAGGAGGGATTGTCAAGGAAAGCGCTTTCTTTTTAACCACTTTTCTTGCAATAAGATAGGATGAAAAAACAGGGATGTTTTTTCCTTTTTATCTCTCTAATGATTCAATAGAAAAAGGGATACAAAAACCGTATCCCTTTTTCTATTATTTCTCTGATGCACGTACGTACGAACTATCAGCTCTTCTGCCAGCGGCAGGTGTAAGCTGATTAATACATACCACCGCCGTATCCTCCGCCCGGAGGCATAGGTGGCATCATATCTTTTTTATCTTTATCAGGTCTTTCTGCCACGAGAGCTTCAGTTGTTAAAAGCAATCCGGCAATACTTGCCGCGTTCTGTAAAGCTGACCGTGTGACTTTGGTAGGATCAATAACACCAGCTTCAATCATATCAACATACTGGTTTTCAGCCACGTCAAAACCAACGGTTTGTTTTTCCAGCTTAACTTTCTCGACAATAACCGAACCTTCGAGACCCGCGTTGGCTACCAGTTGCCGCAAAGGTTCTTCCAGAGCGCGCTTGACGATATCCAATCCGACCTTTTCATCTCCTTCAAGTTTGAGTTTTTCAAGAGGTGCGATCGAACGAAGCAGTCCAACTCCACCACCCGGGATAATTCCTTCTTCTACAGCCGCACGAGTAGCATGTAAAGCATCTTCAACGCGTGCTTTCTTTTCTTTCATTTCTGTTTCTGTAGCGGCACCCACATTAATTACAGCAACGCCGCCGGCAAGTTTCGCCAGCCGTTCCTGCAATTTTTCCCTGTCGTAATCCGAATCAGTGCCTTCAATTTGGGTTTTGATCTGAGCAATCCTGGCATTAATAGCCTGGCTCTTTCCGGCACCTTCCACGATAGTGGTATTTTCTTTATCTATTTTTATTTTCTTGGCGCGCCCGAGATCTTCAATGTCGATGTTCTCAAGTTTTATGCCGAGATCTTCGCTTATAGCTTTACCGCCTGTAAGGATTGCGATATCTTCAAGCATGAATTTCCGCCGGTCGCCGTAACCCGGAGCTTTAATGGCGCATACAGCAATAGTCCCTCTGATCTTATTAACGACCAGCGTCGCTAAAGCTTCACCATCAACCTCTTCCGCGATAATCAAAAGCGGTTTGCCCGCGCGGGCGGTTTTTTCCAGGAGAGGCAAAAGATCTTTTAAAGACGATATCTTCTTTTCGTAAATAAGAATATACGGATTTTCCAGTAAACATTCCATCCGTTCGGAATCAGTAACAAAATACGGGGACAAATATCCCTGGTCAAACTGCATCCCTTCAACGACTTCAAGCGTAGTCGCGGTAGATTTAGCTTCTTCCACGGTAATAACCCCGTCTTTTCCGACTTTTTCCATTGCTTCGGCAATCAAATCACCTATCACTTTATCACCATTGGCGGCGATATACGCGACCTGAGCAACTTCTTTTTTATCTTTAATAGGTTTCGACAATTTTCTAAGCTCTTCGATAACCTTGATGACCGCTTTATCAATACCGCGCTTTAATCCCATGGGATTTGCTCCTGCGGTAACGTTCTTTAACCCCTCGCGAAAGATCGATTCCGCAAGAATAGTAGCCGTTGTTGTACCGTCACCCGCAATATCGGATGTTTTTTCGGCTACTTCTTTGATCATTTGTGCTCCCATATTTTCAGCGGCGTCTTCCAATTCAACTTCCTTGGCAACCGTTACGCCGTCCTTGGTGATAGTGGGAGAACCAAATTTCTTATCGATAACGACATTGCGCCCTTTGGGGCCAAGTGTTACCTTGACAGCGGCGGCAAGTTTCTCGACGCCGTTCAGTATTTTTCTGCGTCCTTCCTCGTTGAAAAAAAGATCCTTTGACATTGCCTGCTCCTTATTTTAAGATAGCTAAAATATCTTCTTCTTTTATAATCAGTAACTCCCCGTCATCAATCGTGATTTCGTTTCCTGAATATTTTCCATAAAGAACTTTATCCCCGACTTTAACCTGCAAAGGCACGAGAGTACCATTCTCAAGAGTCCTGCCTTTTCCTACCGCAATTATTTCTCCTTCCTGAGGTTTTTCTTTTGCCGTATCAGGCAGGAAAATCCCTCCCTTTGTTTTTGATTCAGCAGCCAAAGGCTTCACAACTATTCTGTCTCCCAACGGTTGAATTTTCATGTTTCCTCCCTGGTAAAAATAATATTTTAGCACTGTGTCTTGTAAAGCGCTAATTATAACTAAATTTAAACTCTTGTCAAGATTTTTTTACCATCTGTTACCATCCCCACTCCGGAAGTGGGACAACCAAATTCTGTCCCACTTCCGGAGTGGGGGTGGTTGAAATCAGGATTCCCGGGGTCGTAAAAGAAACAGCGCTTCCATAGTCCCGCGATTTAACGCGCCTCCACGAATCGGGGAAACCTCGGATTTTAAAACTATAAAGTGTTTTTCTATCTCTTTAGTGAAATCTGCTGTTATTACTTTGAGTTTATCCGCCGAAACGACCTTACTTCCTGTCTCATACGGAGGTTTTAATAGAACAACTAACACACCTTCTTTTTTGAGTAATTCAACAGCGCGCGACAAAAAAGCTGTGAGGCAAACATTGTTCAGATCAACGGAAATAAAATCATACTTCCGCCCCTCTCCTGCCGCCGATAAAGCATTCGCGTCACGGACATCCACGCCACCGCGGAAAATAAAACGGGGATTATCGAGTATTTTTTTGTGCGGCCCTGAAACCGCGATATCCACGCCTATGACTTTTGACGCTCCATTTTGAAGAAAAAAATCGGAGAATCCGCCGGTAGAACATCCCAGATCAAGAACTTCCGTATTCGCGATCGTAAGCCCTGAATTATGAAAAATTTTTTCAATTTTATACCCGCCCCTGCTAACATATGAATGTTCTTCCGTAATCTTAATTATATCAACAGGTTCCACGGAAAAAGATTGTTTCATCTCCTGTTTTCCGTTAACAAATACCTTCCCGGTTTTTATAAGATGCAACGCTCGGTTCCGGGTTTGAACAAGCCCGGTATTGACAAGATACAGGTCTAATCTCATAGAAGAAACCACCTTATTCGATGATTGCCAACGCATCACCGATTTTCACGGTATCACCTTCTTGTTTTAATATTTTAATTAATGTGCCGGGACACGGCGAAGGCAAATTGAACGCAGCTTTGTCGGTAGTTAATTCCACGATATCGTCATTTTCCTTTACGACAGCCCCTTCTTTTATAAACCAAAACGAAACGGTCGCTTGCGTAACTCCTTCTCCTAAATCCGGTAACAGAACCTGTGCCATAATTTTCTCCTCTTTGTTATTGGTACTGTATAATCCTGAATAGGTGCCTTTGGTTCTTAGTTCTTAGGTCTTTGATTTTGGCCTTGGTTTTACTAAGACCCATGACCTAAGAGCTAAGACCTAAGAACTATTTATCTGACAGTTTCAATAATAGCTTCTGATAATGATGGATGAGGAATGATCGTCGTTTTGAATTGCTGCAACGGCATGCGCGATTGAACAGCACAAGACACGATACCGATTAACTCTGTCGCGCGAGGGCCGATAATGGAAGCGCCGCAGATAGTCCCCGTAGAATTGTCGATTACAATTTTAATGAACCCTTCGGTTTCATCAAGGATTCGCGCCATTCCGGATCCAAGAAAATCAAATTTCTTGACGGAAATATTACTTCCCCGTTCACGCGCCTGTTCTTCAGTTAATCCAACAGCCGCAATTTCCGGATCCGTAAAAACACAGGCCGGGATATTTTCAAAAGAAACTTTTTTTTCTTTCCCGGGGGACGCTATATTTTCAACCGCAAGCCGCCCTTCTTACCACGCAAAATGTGCAACCATTATTTTTGAAGCACAGTCGCCGGCGGCAAAAATACCCGGGACGCTCGTCCTGAGAAAATCATCGACAACGATACTTCCGGATGCTGTAGTTTTAACGCCGTTTCTTTCAAGCTGGAGTCCTTCAAGATAAGGCTTTCGGCCGACACACACGGCAACATATGAAAAAGAATCCAGGTCAAGTGTTGAGATATCCGCGCCGGTTATGGTTTGTATCCCCCTTTTTCTAAAACAGTTTTCAAGCTTTCGGGACACATCGCTATCCATCCCGGGAAGAATCCGGGGTGCGCATTCCGCTACGGTTACGTGTACACCCATAGCGGCAAATAAAGACGCGAACTCACATCCAATCACGCCTCCTCCGACAATCAGGAGGGATTCCGGGAGATTAGATAATAGAAGGAGTTCATTACTGGAAATTATTTTTTTCCCGTCAAACCGCAGATTGTTTAACTCGGAAGGAATAGATCCGGAAGCGATCAAAATAGACCTCGTAGGAATTTTTTCTCCGTATAGATCTACTTCCTGCGGGCCGGCAATTACCGCTTCACCGTGCAGAATATCCACGCCGCGAAGCATTGATTCCATTCCGTTTTTTAATTGCTGGATGATTTTAGTTTTGCGGGCTTGTATTTCAGAAAAGTTAATTTCAGGATCGGCAGGAATAGTAATACCGAATACTCTTGATTTTTTAACCTGGAGATATGCTTTCGCTGATTGGATAAAAGTTTTTGTGGGAATACAGCCGCAGTTTAAACAGGTTCCACCAATTGTGGATCGTTCCATTAGCGCGGTTTT
>JAQUMS010000044.1 GCA_028717985.1 Candidatus Omnitrophota bacterium | reverse complement strand
CCCTCCCAACGCCGCCAAACCCAACCCAATCGGTAAACCTATCGCTAAACCAGCATGCACATCCATGAGCCCCTCCTTAAAATTACACGACGTTAGTCGTGTAATTTTAACTCCGCAGCGTATTCCGAAAATATCGTAGAGATTTTCGGAATGATTACGCAAGGAGTATTCTTTAATGAACAGTCACCCCTTCCCCATCCTGATTTAAAACAAGCGCGAAATAAATCGTACTTAACAAACAAAAAACGACCGCCTGTACTATTGATGACAGCAACGCCAAAAATGTGTTAAAAAACAACAAAGGAAATCCTTTTAAACCAAAACCGGCAAATAACGCCAAAAGGATATCATCCCCCCAAACATTACTACGCAGCCGTAACGAAAGGGTAATCGGCCTTACAAGCTCCGAGAAGGTATGAAGAATAAACATCATCAGCGGCAACACCGCGGTAAAAGCCATTACCCCCCGGGGTTTTCCCGCAAGATGATCCAGGTATCCCAAAAAACCAAGTTCCTTAACGGCGGTATAATTGACATAAAGAAAAACACACACGGAAAGCCCGGCTGTTGTCGACCAACTGGCTGTCGCCGATTTCATAAACGGGATTAAACCAAACAAATTCATAAAAAGGATGTAAATAAAAAGAGTCCCGATGAACGGGAGATATTTCTTCCCGTGTTTTTCGCCCAGGATACCGCACACGAGATTATCCAATCCCTCTACCAGCATCTCAGCGGCGTTTTGCAGCCTGCCGGGAATCAACGCTTTTTTCCGTGAGGCCCAATACGCCACAAGAGAGACTATCGCGACAATAATGAGTGAAAATATTATATTTTCCCAGGCTCGCAGAAATCCTCCCAGCAAGGTCTCATGATAATTTTTTTCAATCAGGCTTACCACATTCGGGAATTCCGGCAAAACAACATTTGTTTCAGCCATGGGCACTCCGCGATAATGAACGTATAATTTTAAAAAAATTAAAACACATAGTACGACACCGTTGTTGATACTCCTTTTCTACTTCATAGGCCCGGCGAAGCATACCACAGGTATCAATGCCTGAATCCGGGCCGGACACATATTCCCTGATCCACGATCCCACTATTTCCGGCGTTATCTCAACGTGAAACTGCAATCCATACGCATTTTTTCCGATTCTAAAAGCCTGATTTTTACACATTGCGGATTCCGCCAATAACGCTCCACCAGGAGGAACGGCAAAAGTATCTTCATGCCATTGGAAAACCTCCAGTTCGGAAGAAAGTTTATTAAAAAGGCGGTCCTTACAACCTTCACTGGTTAACCTCACGTTATTCCATCCGATCTCTTTAACAGGAGCTCTCGTTACCTGGGCCCCGCAGGCTTTAGCCAAAAGCTGGGCACCAAGACAAATACCTAAAATAGGGATTTCAAGCTTAAGCGCTCTCTTAAGGAATTTATTTTCATCGCACAAAAAAGGATATGTATCTTCCTCATACACGTTCATTGGCCCGCCGAGAAAAATTACAGCTTCGAGATCATCCCGTATAGCAGGTAAACATTCCCCTAACGACATATTTACCGTAACCAACTGCCGAGACCGGCGGTTAAAAAATTTCTCAATAATACCGGGCCCCTCTATCTCAATGTGCTTAACGATAAGGATCATACTGTAAAACAAAAAAAGGCGCCTACTCAATGAATAGACGCCTCTGTCTAATTTTAATTGTAAAATAATACTCCAAATGATCTATTTACTTTATTGCACTTCCCTGTTAAATACAAGTAAAAAAATCCGGTCTTTGGTAACCTGCCGAGTGATTTTAAAATTTCCTCGAGGAACGTTGGAACGGTTTATTGTGCGGTTTCGAACCGTAATTTTTTTTCCCGCGGTTAAAACCGAAACCTCTTCCAAATCCCTGCTGCCCGCCGCCTCTATGACCATGCTGCCGTTTATCCGGACGCCGAGATGATTCTGCCTCCGGCTGTTCAAACGGTTCCGGGGGAAATTCCGGATGTTTCGCGATAGGTAACGGTTTACGGATAAGTTTTTCGATATCCCTGACATCACGGCTCTGGTCGGGAGTGGCAAAAGAAATCGCGTGCCCTTTGTGCTCCGCTCTTCCGGTGCGGCCAATGCGATGCACGTAATTTTGCGCGTCATCCGGAAGGTCATAATTAATAACCAGTTCAATCCCGGTCACATCAATGCCTCTGGCGGCGATATCGGTAGCGACAAGAACCTTATATTTCCCGGATTTAAAACCTTCAAGCGCTTCACGGCGTTGATTAAGCGAACGGTCGGAATGTATTTCAGCCGCTCTATATCCCATTGTCCTGATCGCTATGGCGATTTTGCGCGCGTTATGCTTCGTGCGGGAAAACAATAAAACCGGCCCGTGATACTGAGCGAGAAGTTTACCCAAAAGCCTATTTTTTGATTCTTTCTTTACTATAAACAATTCTTGAGTAACAAGTTCCGCGACGGTTCCTGATGGGGCAATCTCAACACTCACCGGAAGCTTCATATATTTTGAGACGATTTCCATTATTTCTTTCGGTATAGTGGCGGAAAAAAGCATTGTGTGCCGGTCTTTAGGCACAAATTTAAGGATCTTGTTGATCTGCGGGACAAACCCCATATCAAGCATGCGGTCAGCTTCATCCAAAACCAGTATTGAAACATCGTCAAGCATAATGTTCCACTGTCCCACATGATCGAGAAGCCGGCCGGGAGTAGCAATCACTATCCGAGGATTCCTCCGTAATGCCTGCACCTGGTCATGCATAGGAGCTCCGCCTATAAGGCAAGCGGTTTTCATGCCAAAAGGATACACAATGTTTTGAAAAGCGTCTGAAATCTGGATAGCCAGCTCGCGCGTAGGCGCAAGGACCAAACCAATTCCTTTTTGCTGCGCCAGGCGCTGAACCATAGGAATCGCGAACGAATGAGTTTTTCCCGTTCCCGTCTGCGCTATTCCTATTATATCCTTGCCTTCAAGCGCCAAAGGAATAGCTTTCAATTGAATAGGAGTAGGAATTTTAAACTTGATGCGTTCAAGGATATCAAGAATCTTCGGCGCGATGCCCAATCCGTAAAAACTCTGAGGAGGATTGGTCTGCGCCGGTACAAAATTGTTTTGAGGTGTATGTTTATTTGTCATCATAATATTTTTACAGCGGGTACGCCGTGATTTCTCTCCAGTTGAATTAAATGAATACGACAGTATTCATCATGGTTATAAATACTTAAAACCTGTTTGCATCCAGGATATTTACATTTCCGGCCTTTAGAAGAAGTCTTTATTTTTTTGATAGAAGCTCCTTGTCCGTTTTCAAACAACATCTTGTTTCTTCAACAAGCTCGGCAATTAACTGCTTGACCGGAATTATTGTTTTAATGCGATACGCATTGCTCCCGCACATCGCAAATCCT
Source organism: Candidatus Omnitrophota bacterium (assembly GCA_028717985.1). GTDB lineage: Bacteria > Omnitrophota > Gorgyraeia > Gygaellales > Profunditerraquicolaceae > STD1-16. The sequence goes on along the minus strand of JAQUMS010000044.1, from coordinate 4,426 downwards.
TTATCCATTTCGCCCCGGGAAGCGTTAATCAACGCCTTGGCAATGCAATAATTTACTTTTTTGGGATTACACGTTGATAAACACCTGTACGCGCAGTCAAAATCTATCCGTTCCCCGCTTAGAATCCTTCGAACAAATGCGTTCTCGATTACCCTTCCCGGCATTCCCACGGGACTCTGAATAATCACAATATCTTCTTTTCGCGCCGACATATATGTCTCTTTATACTTCAAAGAAACATCGCATTCATTGGTACAGACAAAACGGGTAGCCATTTGCACGGCGCTGGCTCCCAGACGTATAATCCTGGCAATATCACTGCCGTCAAACACACCGCCGGCGCCGATAACGGGAATATTCATACCGGATGTTTCATATTCCCGAACAGCCTTAACTACTTCCGGCAAAATAATTTCCAGAGAAAAATGTTCTTTATCGTCCAGTTCAGCCCTGGAATACCCTAAATGTCCTCCGGCAAGAGGACCTTCTACTATTACGGCATCAGGTAAGCGGTTATACCTTCGTTTCCAGACACTGCAAATAAGACGCGCGGCTCTTGCTGACGATACAATTGGAACTAGTTTAGGCCCGGAGGCTGAAACCAAAGCGGGTAATCTGAGAGGCAACCCCGCTCCGGAAATTATCACTGCCACCTTTTCTTCCTGCGCCGCCGCTACCAAATCGTCATAATTACTCAGCGCGCACATTATATTCACGCCGAAAGGATTAGAAGTAAGCCTTTTAGCCTCTCGAATAATATTGACTAACGCGTTCCGAGAACGGATCTTAAAATCCAAAGGATTAGCCGATTCCTCGTTCCCCAACGCTACGGCGGCTATTACACCTAACGCTCCCTCATTGGAGACTGCGGAAGCCAACGAAGAAGACGAGACTCTTACGCCCATCCCGCCTTGAATAATGGGAATTTTCACTTCGAGGCCGCCAATAATCAAATCTTTAAAATCAAACCCCATGCATCCTTATCTTCGTCTACGCGCGGCCTTGTTAACACGACGAAAAAAAGCCGTAAAGGTTAGTGATCTTCCTTTACGGCTCAAGATTATCTAATCTTTGTCCTAATTATCAAAGATATTATATCATCATGTTGGGGTTTGTCAATGATTATTGAATAAACCTATTTCGCGCCACTCTCTCAGATAAAACCGGCCTTTCCGGATAACGGGCGGATATCATTACTTCCCCAGCAAAAGGGACAATTCCGCCACATGTTCCTGTTCATCTATAATCACATGCCGTATATCATGTTCCAGTGTTTCAAATGAATATTGAAAACTTTCCTTGTTATCCATTATTTTTTTATAAACCCGCGTATAGAAATCGATCGCTTCTTTTTCATTCTGGAGATTAATCGCGATGATTTTTTCAAGACCCTGGGCTTTGTGTGCCGGAGCAATGCTCATTGAAGGCTCGCCATCAAGGAAATTACCTATAAGGTTCCTAAACACGCCTTCGTGCTTTTCTTCATCCGAAGCGATCTCTTTAATCCTCTCGATTATTTTTTCCGCTCCAGGGCCTTTAATGAGTTCCGCATGGGCCAAATACTGAATCCTTGCTGAATGTTCCAATTCAAGACATTGATTCAACATATTTATTACGTCCGCTATGATATTCGCCATGTCTTAGTTCTCCTTTCAAGCTTTAATTATTGTTCATTCAAAGTTTCTTCTATCAAAGTAATGACGTTTAACGGATAAAAAGGTTTCTTAATATACTTTTTTATCCCACACACTTTAAGCAACGCCACGTATTCATCCTTCACAAACGCCGACATCGCTATAATAGGAATATTATCTGATTGGAATCTATGGGTTATTTCATCAGCAAGTTGAAATCCGCTTTTTACAGGCATTTTTAAATCAAGAAGTATGATATCTGGTTTAGTCCGGCCCGCGATTTCCAGTGCCTCTCCCGCGTCATTAACCGCAACCATATCATAACCGCTCATGGACAAGGTTTCTCCCAGTTCTTGCAAAAAGTCGGCATCGTCATCAACAATCATTACTCTTTTCTTAGTCATTTTTTTAATCTCCGTATTTCCGTTTCTACCTGGTATGCGCCATGTATTCTCACCATCATCGGGAACCGGATACCTGCAATTCACGCTGAACTGCCTTTTCAGCCATTAACCAATCTTCCAGAGCGTGCCCCGGGGTACACCCTTTTTTTAGATAAATCTCATGCGCGACGGTGCGAATTTTTTCTTCCACCTGCTCCGGAGTGAAATTATCCTGAAAATTACCGGATTTCAAATATTTTTTTTCAGCCCCATTCTTCTTAGCCATACCCCCCCCTTTTTTTTAGTACCTTCTTCTCCATAACGATTACTTATTTTTCTTGCTTTCCCCTAAGTATCCCGCAAAAAATACAACGAATCTATTTCAAACATACAATCTTTCAAGATCCGGTTTTAGGACAATTATTTTTTATCGCTCTTTCCAATTGAGTAATCAAATCAAACATACTAAATGGTTTTTTAATACAGCCGGCCATATTACTCATATCCAGAAGATTGGAAGAGCTCTCTATCGGGAAATATCCCGACATCGCGATAATAGGGATTCTTGATGTTTCATTCTCACGATGTAATTGTTCAGCCACATTAAAACCGTTCATTTCACTCATTTTAAGGTCAAGCAGTATCACATCGGGTTGCATGCTTTGCGCGAGTTTACAAACAACTGAGCTTTCCGCTGCGACAGCCACTTCATAGCCGCATAAAAAAAGGGTTTCCCGAAGTTCGGATAGAAAATCCCGATTGTCATCCACAATCAATATTTTACCCTGATTCATCACTCATCCCCACTGACAGCAATGCCGGAACTTACGATATCAGTTCCTTTTTTTTCTTTTTGCAATGATGCAAATCACAGTATTTTTTCCTTTTCGGGCCAAACGCTTTTCTGCCTTTCGACATAGCCCCTCCTTTTTACCGCTGTGTTAAACCATCAGACTTTATTCAAACACTCACCATAATTCTCTCAAAGATTAATCTTAGAAAACCTTCTATTGCATATAGTGTATAGGATATTGCCGGTATTGTATATTGCCTGAATCCACTTTATGTTGACTTTTTTCACATGATTAGACAACTAACCACACATATATTATTTCTCAAACTGAGTGGTCCCCGGACACTAACAAAACAGGATTTAATGAAGAGGTTTCTTAAAGAATAGCCTCATGTCATGAGTATAAGCTTCTATTCTGAGGAATACTGTGCGGATTAAGAGAAAGCCGGCAGGCGTATGTATTTCGTATTTACCTTCTGCTAACCTTTTTTAAAATCCCGGGTTTAGCTATCATACGCCTATATTCCGTAGGCAAATGGCCGGTTATTTTTTTAAATTGCCTGATAAACGATTCGGCATTTTCATATCCAAGTTTACGGGCAATCTGTTTAATTTTATACCCGCGGGCTTTCAACAATTCCTTGGATTTGTTTATTTTAATCGTCAATTTATAATCGCTGAATCCGGTTTTCGCGCATTGTTTAAACATTCTGCTCAAATATTTCGGCTCCAGGCCGACGGCTTTTGACGCTTCTTCAAGCGTGATTTTTTTATAACAATTCCTTTCAATGAAACGTTTTGTTTTTTCAACCGCGCCCTCTATACCGGGAAGAGGAGGACCATTAGGAATAGAAGTTACTTTCAAAAGACGCTTTACTGAATTGGATAATTTTTCAATTTGAACCGGCTTTTCTATATAGTCGTCCGCATGTCCTTTCAACGCTTCAACAGCAATATCTTTTGAACTATAACCGGTCAGGATAATTATTGCCGGAGACAATTCGGAGTTTTTTATTTTTGTTAATACTTCCAATCCGTTTATCCCGGGCATCATAATATCCAAGATAACCAACACGATTTCATTGGCCCTATCCAATAAAGCCAACGCTTCCAGCCCATTAGACGCCTCTATAACCTCATAGCCATCCAAAAAATCTCTAAGCTCGCTTCTTAAATCAGGGTCATCATCAACTATAAGGATTTTATCAGCCACAGCACCCTCTTTCCCCTATCACTATCAATCGATTTTGTTCTGTCTCTTGAATTATTCCATCAATTCCATGATTGTCTGCCGCTAAATTATTGCCATTCTATAATATACATACTATTAAAAGTATAGTACAGTGGAAAAAGCTGTCAAGTTCTTCAATCTTTACTTAATTGATATGCCATAAAAAATATGGTATATTTTTTATGGCATACGTAAAGAAAAAAGGGATTATTTTAAGCAGAGGGAACATTATGAACAGTAAAAAAATTGATATAGCGATAGGATGTCTATTTTTCATAGCATGGATAAGCACTGTCCCGGCCTGGGGAGCAAATACCCAACAACCGCCACCCCGGCAAGTAACAGGATATTATTATGACCCTGCGACAGGAAAAATAATCCCCAA
>JAQUMS010000043.1 GCA_028717985.1 Candidatus Omnitrophota bacterium | reverse complement strand
ATCACGGGCCGCCTCCGCCTGTTTCCAGCTCGCGGGATTTCCTATACGAATAGCCGTGGCAATTGTCTCAGGAGCGGCAATAGGATGTTTCCTGACAATGGGAGCCGCGCCTTCAGCCTGAAAACCAGCCATAACGGGCAATTTTTTAATCATTCCCGCTTTTTTATATTCTTTATATCCCTTCCAATACGCGGTAATATTTCCCGCGTTCCCTACCGGCATAACCTGAAAATCAGGAGCTTCATGTAAAGAATCGCAAATTTCAAAACTTCCCGTTTTCTGCCCTTCGATCCTGTAGGGATTAAGAGAATTAACAAGAGTAATCGGATATTGTGCCGAAATCTCTTTAACCAGATTTAACGCGTCGTCAAAATTGCCCTGAACTGCTAAAACCGTGGCTCCATGTATCATAGCCTGGCTTAATTTTCCTAAGGCGATCGCGCCTTCTGGAATTAAAACAATGCATTTTAAACCGGCACGTGCCGAATAGGCCGCCGCGGACGCTGACGTGTTGCCGGTAGAAGCGCAAATAACCGCCTTGGATCCGTCTTCACAGGCCTTTGAAATCGCCATTGTCATTCCGCGATCCTTAAACGAACCTGTGGGATTCAGCCCCTCATATTTCAAATAAACTTCCACTCCCGGTCCAAGAATTTCACTGAAATACTTCGCGTAAACCAACGGGGTATTCCCCTCAACCAAAGAAATAATCGGAGTTTTTACCGTAACAGGCAGATATTTCCGGTATTTTTCAATTAGCCCCTTATACATGCAATTTTCTTTTTTTGTCATCATTCTTCTTCTATCCGGATAGCAACGGATTTTTGTTTAATCACGCTCATCTTATCGATCATGTTTAATGCCGCACGCAAATCTTTTTCTTTTGCGCCGTGTATAACCATAACAATCGGAACAACCTGCGCCTTGCGTTTTTCTTTTTGCGTGACTGAAGCGATACTGATATTGGATTTTGCTAAAATTCCGGCGATCTTGGCGAGAACCCCGGGCTGATCCGATGTCATAAACCTGATATAATACCGGCTTTCAATTTCATCAATACGGCATAGGCGGGTGATCGCCGGATCCGCAACAGCGTTTAACGTGGGCCTGAACAATCCCGCTTTTAGGTCCTGTGTAAGATCGACAATATCCGCTACCACGGCCGATGCCGCGGATAACTGCCCGGCACCCGGTCCATAAAACAATAATTCTCCCGCCAGATCGGAAGAAACGTGGATCGCGTTATTAACCCCGGTAACCTGAGAAAGAAGGTGAGATTCCGGTACCAATGTGGGATGAACCCTGACATCAAGGCTGTCATTTTCCTTTTTAGCGATAGCAAGCAGTTTAATTTCAAAACCAAGCTCTTTGGCGTAATTAATATCGTCGAGAGAAACGTTTGAGATACCTTCCAGAAAAATATCCTTAAGATCAACAAACCTGCCGAAACATAAATATGTTAAAAGTATTAATTTATGCGCTGAATCAATGCCTTCAATATCTAATGTGGGATCCTTTTCGGCAAAACCTTTAGCCTGGGCTTCCGCAAGAGCTTTTTGGAACGTATAATTATTATCAGACATCTGGGACAAAATATAATTTGAAGTCCCGTTAAGAATACCGAATACATCATTGAAATTATTCGCCACTAACCCTTCACGCAAAGCCTTGATGATCGGGATACCAGCTCCAACCGACGCCTCAAAATAGATATTTTTATTGCAATCTCTCGCGAGAGCGAATAATTCCTTGCCATCCTGCGCGAGCAAAGCTTTATTCGCGGTAACAACGTTTTTCCCCTGTTTTAACGCACGGATAATAAAATCCTTCGCGGGATTAATCCCTCCGATAAGTTCAACCACTATATCGATCTGGGGATCATCAAGTACATCCTGGGCTTTAGCGGTCAATAATCCGCTGTCAACCTTGATATTCCGTTTCGCGGAAATATCCTTATCGGCAATTTTCTTAACTGAAATTTCAATACCGATTTTCTCACTCAGGAGCTTTTTCTTCTCCCTCAGTATTTTAACAACCCCGGATCCTACCGTTCCAAATCCTATTAACCCCACAGTAATTTTTTTCATTACGATTTTCCCTTTTTGCCGAAATATTCAACAGTCTGGCCCAAAAGCCGGCGATGGTTCTCATCAACTGCCAGAAATTCAATCCTGGTATCATAAATCAAATTGCGCGTAACTTCGCTTGATTCAATCACTTTGCCAATCAGCATAATCGGAATAGGATCAATCGGAAGCCTGATTTCTAAAACAAGTTTTGTGCCGGGCGGGAAATACTTGTTTGTGGTCAAAAGCATACCTCCAACGCTGATATTTTTCGTCTGCGTCAAATCTACTTTCTCCGCCTCTTCCAGTATCCTGTAAGAAACCATAAATTTAGTACTGACTCTAGGCAATTTTCTTCTTTCAGGGCCCATGTACACCACTTTGTCCTCCTTAAATTTTCCCGACTATCGTCGGGAAATTTAACTCCGCAGCTTATCCTAAAAATATCGTAGAGATTTTTAGGATGCTTAAGCAAGGAGTATACCTTTAATGAGCAGACACTTTATGGAACGCAGTGAACATAAAGTGTAGCCCGCCATTGTCTCTTTGGCGGGGCGCCTGCGAATTAATCTCGAAAGTTACAAGTAAATTTGGAACAAATCTACGCAGTGAATTACTTTCGAGATATTCCTTAATGAACACGTGACTTATGGAGTAAACAAGGTGAACGAACATAAGTCACTGTGTGCCTGCCTACCGGTAGACAGGAATTAACTCCGGTAGTAGCAAGTAGATTTCGCAAGAAATCTACGCAGTGTTTTACTGCCGGAGTAGATTATTTCTTAAAGAACTAACTCTTTAACGTGTCCGCCTTTCTGGCGAAGCGTCCGTGATTAAAAAAATTAGTCGGGGCGACAGGACTTGAACCTGTGACCTCTTGAACCCCATTCAAGTGCTCTAGCCAAACTGAGCCACGCCCCGATAAAATTCTAAAATTTAAGTTTCATATTATTCCTCTTTTTTAGCGCGAGTCATAAGATCTTTAACCGCTTTAAGAGGAGATTTGTTTTTGTAAAGAACAGAATAAACTTCTTTAACGATCGGCATTTCGGTTTTATATTTCCCGCTTAAAATATACGCGGATTTAGCCGTCGGCACGCCTTCAGCAACCATCTGCAAATTTTTCAGTACTTCCGCGGGCTTTTTGCCTTTACCGATCTGTTCACCGACAAAACGGTTCCTGCTGTGCGGGCTTATACACGTAGTAACTAAATCACCCAACCCGCTTATACCGCTAAACGTCCTTTCGCGGGCTCCCATAGCGGCACCCAACCGGGAAATTTCAGCCAACCCTCTGGATAAAAGCGCGGCTTTTGTGTTAGACCCAAACCCCAAACCATCAGAAATCCCGCACGCGATCGCGATAACGTTTTTTAAACTCCCTCCAAGCTCTACACCTATCACATCATCGGACGTGTATAACCTGAACCGGTCAGTCATAAAAACATCCTGAATCAAACTACGGACAGCTATTGACTTGGATGCCACTACAGCGGCGGTCGGAACTCCCGCCGCTACTTCAGCCGCTATTGTCGGCCCCGACAATACTCCGATAGAAATTTTTCCCAATTCTTCCGAAAGTAACTCAGAAATCCTTTTCAACGATCCTATCTCAATACCTTTTACCACGCTTAAATATACGGTATCTGGAGAGAACCGCATAAGCTTAACTTCTTTCAGGACACCGCGCAAATACTGAGACGGAATCGCTAAAACAATCAAATCTTTATCCGCAACCGCTTCTTGCAAATTACTGGTGATCTGTATCTCAGGCGGTATCTTGATACCGGGCAAAAATTTAGTATTCACTCTTTTGGCCCGTAAAATTTTTATATATTCAGGAAAAGCGCCCCATAAAGTAACCGGGAAACCTTTTTTGGCCAGCAGGATTGACAATGTAGTACCCCACCCGCCGTCGCCCAAAACCGAGATCCTGAATATATTTTTCCGTTTCACAATCATTCCTGCTCAGACCCCGTTATATGCATACGGATTAAATGCAGATTGTCGATATCATGCTCTTCTCTGGTAAAAAAACGGATACCAATAGAAAAAAGATCGGGGTGCTTCTCTTCAACCCACATAACTTTACCAACGATCCCCCCCTGATAAATCAGTGACCTGCTTTCGAGTTCCTGGCAAATGGTAAGGACACTCCGGTCAAACGATATCCAAAGAACATCATTTTTATGGACTTTTTCTTTAATATCACATTGAAGCCCGGCCTGGCTGATATTCGAAGTATACCCTTTTAGAATTTTTTCAATAGTTTCCGGCTTACAAATTTTTAATGCAAGCGGCTTCGCGTAATCAAGGCGAAAAAATTGACGGCGTTCTTTCTCCATACGTAATTAGGAAATTATCCCTGTTGTTTTATTAGTGCGCATTTTAGCCAAATCCCAGCTATAATCATACAGATGAAGCCCTTTGCTTACCGCAATAATTTCGCCGTCTTTAACGCCGATTTCATCGGCCATATATTGCTTTACAAGTTCCAGTCCCCCCAAATTAGATGGGAACCCTCCCCATAAATCCCAGGACCTGAAATAAAGGATAAAATGCAGTTTCCCGTATCTGATCCGGGTGTCTATAAGCCTCAAACACGGAGGGTCAACCAGCGAGATATCGGAAGGCATCCCGATTTCCATTATAGCCTGATTGGTACCGAACCCTTTTGTCTTATACAACTTGATTACTTCTTCAACCTGATTTACCTGTAACGGCATTTCCCTGACCATTTCTTTGCCGTTAACGGTTTCTTTAAATTTAACCTTGGGATCAACAAGTCTTTCGCCGTACGTATAATCTTCAGTTTCGGTTTTCGCGCCGGTCAAAAGATAACTCAAATATCCCTGAATATAATCCATATCCGTCGGAGCAGGGATATTCATCCCTTCCGGAATAATGGGAATAATCTGATGAGAAGGATTTTTAACTTTAACAACCGCGAAATCAAATTCAAGGCGTTTCTGGCCTTCGTAACTTCCTTTATCTATCCGGTATACATGACCTTTGTCTAAAATTTTTGAAAGGCACTGGAACCACGCATCATCAAGATCAAACGCGTCAATAAAAACAGGCTCTAAGAATTCTCTTTCCGTCATTCGCCTATTCCCATTTCAGTGGCATTATGGAGCTCGAGACTTTACGCCGGAAAACCGTATAAGCGGGAGATGGGAATCGAACCCACATATATAGCTTGGAAGGCTATTGTTCTACCATTGAACTACTCCCGCAGTAAAACAAATGTAATGGGCAGGAGAGGATTCGAACCCCTGAAGCACGAAGTGCAACAGATTTACAGTCTGTCCCCTTTAGCCACTTGGGTACCTGCCCATAATTTCATTCAAAGCATGACTTTTAATTATATAACAAATATCAAAAATAGTAAACTTCTTAAAGGAGAAAAAGCTGGCGACCCGAATTGAACGGGTGACCCTCTCATTACAAGTGAGATGCTCTACCAACTGAGCTACGCCAGCGTCATTCGCTACTGCTCATGTACTACAAAAATATTTCCTTAAATTAGTAACCTTCTTATTTACAACTTTGAGGATTATCTTAGGACGCTCATTCCTTAGGAGGGGGCAAGCCCCCTCCTAACGCTCTTTAATCTATTTTCAAAAATCGCTGTTCTCCCCCGACCATGGGGGAACTTTTCCACCATACCCCTTTGTGATTTTTAACAGCACCACGTTTTCTATCTTATTGAGGTATTCGCCTTCGTCGAATAGCTGTTAAAAATCAGTCTTTCGGGGAATAGTTTCAAAATATTTTATTATCCACAAATTCAAAATTTAGGAACTTAATTTGATCGCCTGAGGGATTTTTTCAATAATGTCCGAAGCGATCATCCCAAGCTGAGTTTTCTCTCTCGCCGCGCAATCTCCGGCTAAACCGTGTATGTACACCGCGTATTTAGCCGCCTCGAACGGTTCAAGTCCTTGGGCCAAAAAGGACGCGATAATACCGGTCAAAACATCTCCGCTCCCGGCAGTTGCCATTCCCGGATTCCCCGTATTATTTATATATAATTTTTTCTTTCCGTCAACAACTATTGTTCCGGCCCCTTTTAAAACAAGGGTAATTCCGTATTTCAAAGCGAAATCAACCGCAATCCGTTTTCTGTTTTTCTCGACCTCATCAACCTTAATTCCGCAAAGCCGCGCCATTTCACCCGAATGAGGTGTCAGCACCACAATTCTTTTCCCGGAAAGACAGCTCAGATGGCCGGCTAAAGCATTAAGCCCGTCAGCATCAATTATTACCGGTTTTATTACTGTTGAAACCAATTTGCGGATCAATTTCTGCGTTTCTTTGTTCTGAGAAAGTCCGGGCCCGACTACGACTATATCCAATTTCCGTATACAATTCAGGATTGCCCTATACCCGGAATAACTCAAGGTTTTTTCTTTGGTCTCGGATAACGGCACCGTCATTAGTTCCAGCGGTTTAATCTTAATAAGTGCGTTATTCAGGCTGCGTGGTATTCCCACCGTTACTAATCCGGCTCCCGAACGTAACGCCGCCCACCCGCATAACACAGCCGCCCCGGAAAATCCCGCAGAACCCGCAAAAATCCCTATAGACCCGAAATTACCTTTGTGGCTATTTTTTTTCCTGCGTAACAATCGCGTTGGCAACCGCATAATTTTTTACGTGCGATATTGAAATAAAAACGGTAAATTTGTCATAACGGCGGCTCAACAGCCTGCAATAGGGTTTCCCATCAGGATCATTTAGGACTTCCATATCTTTCCAGGTTAACCGTTGATCCCCTACAGCCTTAAAAATTGCTTCTTTCGCCGCGAATCGTCCCGCCAAATGCTGATATATCGTGACCCGTTTCTTCGCGTTTTCTATTTCAGCGGAAGTAAAAATCCTCTCAAGAAAACTATCTCCCCATTTCTCTACTGCCTGCCTCAAACGCCTCACTTCTGTTATATCAACTCCGGTTCCAATTATAGTAGACATGGGATGATCACAACAATAAATCCTTCATTTCTTTAACAGCCGGCCCCAAACCGGTAATAAGCGATTTGCAAATAATGCTATATCCGATATTAAGCTCCTCTATTTCATTTATTGCCGCGACGGCCCTTACATTCCGGTAATCAAGGCCGTGCCCGGCGAAAACCCGCAAATTTTTTTCTTTCGCGAAATATGCCGCCGATTTTATTTCTTCAAGATAATAACTCTGTTTTTTTACGCTGTCAGCGTCGGCATATTTACCCGTATGCAATTCTATCCTGTCAACACCGGCTTCAGCCGCCGCTTCAATTTGCTTTTTATCGGGATCTATAAAAAAACTCACCTTTATACCGTTTTTTTTCAGAGTCTCGGTAACTTTAAAAATTTTCTTAAAATTCCCCACGACGTCAAGACCGCCTTCAGTCGTTAATTCCCGCCGTTTCTCAGGAACAAAAGTAGCTTGATCAGGTTTCACCTCACACGCGATCCTGACTATCCCGCTTTCAACCGACATTTCAAGGTTAAGCTTCGTTTTAACGGTCTTGCGTAAAACAAATACATCCCTGTCCTGAATATGCCTGCGGTCTTCGCGCAAATGGACCACGATGCTGTCCGCCCCGTTTGACTCACATATAAATGCGGCAAACACCGGGTCAGGTTCCCAATTCCCCCTCGCCTGGCGAAGCGTCGCGACATGATCGATATTAACACCAAGTTCTTTCATCGGATTAATAATTAAACCTGTTGATCTCTCCCCGGACATACAACCATACCATTATCGCCAGTATAAGCGCGATCAATTTAAGCCAAGGATGGGAAAAAAACCATTCAGCTATTTTTTTAGTT
>JAQUMS010000042.1 GCA_028717985.1 Candidatus Omnitrophota bacterium | reverse complement strand
ACCGTCTGAATCTGAATATTCTCCCATAATGCCGCCGATTTTAAACTCTTCTATGCGCTCGCCGCCTTTAGCTCCGCGCGCCCAGAATGTGATTTTGGTGGCTTTTGAAAGATCAAACGCCTTATCCATAGTACCCCAGTTATTAGCCGGATACTGCCAGTAAATACCCGCCCAACGCGCGCCTTGCGCGGCTTTGCCGGTATAAACAACTTTAATACAGCTGTCTCCCAGATACGGGTCTTCTTTTGAAGCCGCATCCAGTTTAATATCTCCGTAATCACCCATCCATCCCGACGGGACAAAATGGTTTTTGATTGAACCGCTGTCGGAATACACATAGAAAGGCACGCTTTCCTGTTTCTTGCCTTCGGGTTTCAACGATGGATCAACTTCAAATTTGATATCATCAACATAAAAAACACATCCTTTGGGATTCAGATCCGCCGACGTAACCCAGCCAAACGCTCCGTTTACATACGATAAATCTTTTCCCGCCAGATTAATGGTATATTGTTTCCAGGTATCGGTCAACTCAACCGGCCCCATTTCCACGGTTAAAGAATCCGGGAACTGGCCTTTAATTCCTCCGACAACAAATTTCTGAATAACTTCTCCCCCCTTGGCGCCGCGCGCCCAGAAAGTGATTTTATTCATCCCGGTAAGATCAAACCCGCCTTTTTTACTTCCCCAGTTATTAGCAGGATTCTGCCAATAAACTCCGGACCATCCCTGGTTCTGGCTTTTCTTTCCTGTATATGTAAATTGCAAACAGGTTGAGCCGGAATGCGGATTATCGGTTGACGCGTCATTTAATTTAATATCGCCAAAATCACCCATCCATCCTGAAGGAATATAGTGGTTTTCACGTGCGTTTTTATCCGTAAACACCACAAATTCCTTTGCCGAGCTTTTTTCAACCGCGGGAGCGCTCGTCGTTGTTTTCACGGGCGCTGTAACGGTTTCTTTTTCCTGCGTGGGCGCGGCAGTTTTTTCCTGCGCGCATGCCAGGCTGGAAAAAGAGAAGATACATGCCATTATAACAATTAAACTTCTCATCCTTTTCCTCCTTTAGAATTAGTTATTCGATCCAAACACGAAACAGCGGCATTCCATACCGCTTCTTTAAATATGGCAAATTTTCGCTTGTTTCTCTCCTCCTTTCCACCGATTGAATACTTCATCGTATGGAATGTTGTATGTGGTTTTATTTCTGTTGTTCCGTTTTAGACTGTTCCGCAACTATTTCCTGTGCCGGGTTCGTAACTGTATAATACGTATGGCAATCAGAACAGGCAACCCCGGGATAATGTCCGGGTTTCCCTACCCATCTCCCCTGGTACATAAAATACGCTTTGCGTAAATGCCGTAAAAAGGGACTCATCTTTCCGTTCCCCTGACCGGCGATCCCCAGCCATTCTTCATGCATATATCCGTCAGGGAAAGGACCGGTAAAAAAACCTTTCCTGTCATGGATCCTCGGTTCATAGGCCTTCCACCATTCATCAAGCCATTCAAAAATTACGCCGCCAATAGAATTACCCGCGCCCGGGCCACCCGCCATATTCAATTCAATATCATCCCACGCGCCCCAATGGTATTCCGCCTGTAAAGTTTCCGCTTCTTCCTGTGTTTTTCCTTCGGCGTACGCCGGACAGCCGTATTCTGTAATAAATACGGGTTTATCCGCCAAAGCTTTTACCTGTTTCCACAGAAACCCAAAACCGTAATCGCCCCGGTACGCGTTGGTACCAAAAATATCCACATCCGGAGCATTCGCGGCAAACCGGTCAAGATACAAAACATCGCCGCTGCAAATCGCAACGGGATGATTCGGATCAATTTCTTTTATTTTTTTAGCAACTTCATTTGCAAAACTGAAAAACACTTCCGGTTTCTTGTCGGCGTTACAGGCAACTCCATACACATTTTCGTTTCCCAGCAACCAGAATAAAATATACGGTTCATCTTTATATTCATTAACCATCTCGGTTACCGACTCAAGCATATTTTTTTTATGCTCTTCATTCGCGTAGTCAGTCCCGGGATTCCAGGGGGCCTTTGAACCTAATGCGTATTTGCCGAAAAAATCCCCCATAATCACACGGATTCCATACGTCTTGTATAAATCACGCAATAATTCTTTATTCGGTTTATTCGGAAAGTGGTATAAACGAATTGTGTTAACTCCCATATCCTGCATAAGCTTAAAATCACCGACAGTCGGCTCTTCCGGGTCCTGAACATTATTCTCATTTTTATCCACAAATGCGTCATATGGCCCGTCAATTTTTCCGTTCTTATTAAAATCTTCAAACATCCAATTCTTTAACGTCCCCTCATCCGGAGATTGTCCGACTTTAGTGGGAGAATATGTAATACCTTTAATCACATAGGGTTTTTCGTCAACCATCATTTGCCAGCCGCCGTTTTCATACTGAACAAGCTGTACCGATCCCTTACCAATAGTCTTTTTGACCTTTGATTCAACAGCAGGGGACGATTCTTTCTTTACAAGACTGGTTTTCACAAATTTACCGGGCGTAGTAATAACACAATCGTTAGAAACATCATTATCGAATCCATTCACGATTTTGATATCGGCACCTTCCAGGCTATATCCCAATTTAGGATACCGCCGCAAAAGAAAATTAATTTTTGAAATAGCGGCCTGCCCGACATACCAGGGAGTATGCCAATACGTCCACCCGTAACTGCCGGGAAAATTAACCACGATCGAATAATACGCTTTTAACGCGTGAGTTATAAGCCCGGCGCGTTCAAGTTGAAGCCCCGTATAATAGAGTTTAACTCCAGCCGGTTCAGGGCATGTAGCCCATTTCAAAAACGCGGCTTCTTTATCATCGGTATTCACGAAATTCCAATGGGAACCTTCGAGGCGTTTTTCCTTCACCGCTTTTACATACGCGGGATCTTTCTTGATGCTTGAGGTATTCGGATAAATCCCTTCCCCGACCGCGACGCTTAATCCGCTTTGATCTTTAATGACGTATTTGTAATCCTTCGTTCCTACGTTGGTAAATTCCCCGTATTTTTCGTAAGCGACAAAATCTTCGGAGCCTTTATCGGAAAGCGTAATCGTGGTTTTCAGTACCTCTTTTTTTTCTCCTTCATTCCCGGCTTTTTTTTCTCCTTCAATACGCACCTTGATCTTTTCAACGCTGATCCGGGAAATTTCGGCAATCCGCCAATATACGCCGCGGGAAGGGTCAAACGCAACCGCAAACTTATACCTCCCGATCACATCTTCGAATTTCTTTATCGCAGCTTCCCACTTTTCTTTATTATCAGCTTCATCCCCCTGGCGCATTAACGCCTCAGCCTGCAAAAAATATGACTGTGAGACTTCGCTTAACGGACATTGTTCAGCGGTAGGAAAATCTTTGAGGGCCGCATGCTGCAGATCGGCTTCAGACTGGCAGGTATCAATAATCTTCTGCGTGAATTCAAAAACCTTATCGAATTCGCGTTTCCCCTGGGCATCCCACGCTTGAGTGAGAAGATCTTTCGCTTGAGAACAATCACAGGGCGCGTTTTGGCATAAAGCGACACCGGTCCCTCCGAAAAAAAAGAAACCGGCCGCAATAATTCCCGTAATTATTACACGATAAAATCTCATCCTACTACCGCCCCTTGGGTAACACCTTTAACAATATACTTTTGCATCAAAAGATATAAGAGGACAATCGGAAGCGCGGTTATAGTCAGCCCCGACATCAATAACGGATATTGCGTCACAAATTCACCCTGAAGCTTCATCAAACCCAACTGAAGAGGCATCAAACGCGGACTATCGAAAATCAATAAAGCAAGGAAATACTCATTCCAGACATTCAGGGTATTAAAAACAATAACAACGGCAAGCACCGGCCTGGCAAGAGGCAGCGCAACATGCCGCCAGATACCCCATTTAGAACATCCGTCAATACGCGCGGCGTCCTCAAGTTCATGGGGCAGCTTGTCGAAAAACGTCTTTAATAAAAATATGCTTGTTGAAAGCCCGACGTTTATCATACATAAAATATAACCGACGGGCGTATCGCGTAAATGAAGTTTATTCAACAGGACATATAGCGCGACAAAACTTCCCGGGATAGGAATCATCATCGCGCCCATGAAAATATAAAAAATCAGGTTTTTCCCGGGGAACTTAAACCGGGAAAATGCGTACGCTGCAAGAGAAGAAACTATAACAATGCCAAAAACAACCGACGTGGTATAAAAAATACTGTTAAGAAAACATCTCCCGAATCCGCCTTCGGTCCAGGCGCGCATATAATTTTCAAAATGCAGTTCACGGGGTATCAGGGACATATCCTGGAATATTGTTTCCTGTGTTTTTAAACTCGATGACAACATCCAGAGGAGGGGAAAAATACAGCTTAGGGCAACGGAAATAAGGAATAAATAAACAAACGTATTAAATGTTATTTTTTTAGCGGTATAATATGCGGCGCTTTTCATGCCCTTCCTTATTATGTATATAGTTTTACCGGCTTTGCTTACCGGAAAACCGGTACTGAATAAACGAAATAGTGATCAGGATAACGCCGAAAATCAAGCTTTGCGCGCAGGCATACCCGAAACGGGAAGCACCCTGCATAGAAGCATAAATACGAAGAACAGGTACCTGCGTATGATACGCGGGACCGCCTCCTGTCATAGCCATAATCAACACAAACGCCTGCATCGTTCCCAAAATAGTCAATATGCCGACCAGCACAATGACCGGAATCATAAGCGGAATGGTAATATTTTTAAAACAATAAAACGCGTTCGCTCCGTCAACACGGGCGGCTTCGTATAATTCCCTGGGAATTCCCTGCAAACCGGCAAGAAAAATCAGGAACCCCCATCCAAAACCTTTCCAGCAATGAATAATCGCCACGGTATTTAAAGCAGTAGCCGGATCGGAAAGCCAGTATTTTGCCAGATGAGCCAGGCCGATTTTCGTCAGCCAACCGTTCAACAATCCGAAATTCCCGTCAAGTATCCATTGCCAAACCAACCCCACGACGACTTCGGACAAAACCGGAGGTATAAAAAAAATGACCCTGAACCAGTTTTTAAAACGAATTTCCCGGTCGCACGCGAGCGCCAGAAAAAAAGCGACGGCGTTCTGAAAAGTCAACGCGATTATAGTAATATACCCGGCGTTGAGCATAGACTGCCACCAGATAGGATCACCGGTAATAACTTCTTTAAAATTAGCCAATCCGATCGCGGTCTTGAGCGGGGAAATCCCATCCCATTCAAAAACAGAAAGTTGAAAAACCCAGATAAAAGGAATGATATAAAATATAGCAAAAATAACTACGGCGGGAAGGATAAACAGATAATTCTCGAACGTCGATTTTAGTTTGAGATAATTCATGCCTTTAATGCGGTTTACCGCAGGTTATCTGACACTGATACTGCTTATTTGGCTTTCTTTTTAGCCAATTCTCTCTCTTTGATTTTCTGCACATCCTGCGAGACCTGTTCAGGACTTTTTTCTCCGATAATAATAGACTGAATACCTTTGTCAAGAGCTTCTATAACCGGGGGGAATTCCGACACACCCCAGGTATTCGGGTGCGTGGCGTATTCAATATCATCCGAAAATTGAGCAAGGATTTCAGGAATATTCTTTATGCTTTCCTTATTTGCCGGAAGATTATTCGTTTTTTCGGCAAAGAAAACCTGCTGGTCTTTTTCCGTAAACCACTGAAGAAATTTGATAGCTTCTTCTTTTCTCGGTGAACGGTCATTTACCATAAATGAAGTCCCGGCACCTCCCCAAATACTCATCGGGTACTTATCCGATGCGCGGGGCGGCAGCATAACACCGTAATTCAAATTTGGATTCATACCTTTATATACATTAACACACCAGGAACCGTTAAATGCGAATACCGCTTTGCCGTTGGCAAATAACTGTTCCGCAGTTTTATTGATCATCGTAACCAATCCATTAGCAAGGACCCCTGAATCCTGCATCTTTTTGAATAAAGACAAAACCTTTACCCAATCAGGGTCGGTATACGGAACCTCACCTCTGAGAGTAGCCAGCACTTTATCCTTGCCCATAATATTAAACGCGTAATTATTGGCCAGACAATCTATCATCCACATTTCGCCCCAACCGGAAACCAGCCCTTGCATGTTTTTCGCTTTGAGTTTATCGCCGATCGCGAGAAATTCGTCAAACGTGGCCGGAGGCTTTTGAGGATCAAGCCCCAATTCCCTAAACAAATCCTTATTATACAACATCTGTATCGTGGTAACATCAATCGGAACGCCATAAATACCGGCAGACACTCCATACGTATTGCCTTCATTAAACTCGTTGCCGGCCAAAGCCTTGGCGAAAAAATAATTTTTCCATTTTCCATTCTCGGCATTCATATTCGGCGTTAAATCAGCAATGTGACCCGCCTTTATAAACGCGGCAAAATCACGTTTTTCCGCCAATATTCCAAAAATATCAGGAAGATTATTGCCCTGCGCGGCGGCCCGGACTTTTTGTGAATACGCGTCAGAAGGAGCATACAGTTCAAACTTAATTTTTATACCTGTTTTTTCTTCGTATCTTTTGGCTAATTCAGCTAATGGAGCTTGTCTATCCGTCATCCAATGCCAAACTAAAATAGTAGGCTTTGAAACATTAGTATTATTGACTTCAGAAGAATTGGAACCACACCCGGGAAGAAAAAAAGAAGAAAACGCCATAAGTAAATAGATTAAAAAAGATTTTAATGAAAACGTATGTTTTGTGCTTTCACCAATCATACCCCGTGTACCCATGGCTACCATGAATCCTCCTTCATTTTTTGACAAAAAAAGAACTCTGCTCTTCGTACAATATTGAGGAGCTTATAATAAAAATATGCCTTACGACAATGGTATAAAATGTATCATATTATCCTATCTTGGTCAAGAACTTTTGTTACACTGCTTCCCGCGTGTATTGTGTCTCCGAAATAGAACAGGAACTACTTTAAAAAACCGGCAGGAAAACAAATCGTTGTTTTGTTCACTTTGTCATGAACTATACAATTTCCGGGTTTTTGGGTCAAAAAAGAAAGTACTGAAAGGAGTTACAGACATAGTATAAATATACCTCGTTTAAACCATTTTTCAAGTTGAACAAGCTATCTTTTTTATTGTTTACGGTATCACTTATTCCCGCATGGTAGGGATTTTTTTAAATTTAATCAGCAGGTAAAAGACCACGATCCCAAGGGTATCTATCAAAACATCGGTCCATGTTCCAAATCGCGTAGGCACAAATAACTGGTGAAATTCATCACTCATGGCATATAAAAATGCGCTCCCAGCGGGCAAGATAAATAAACCGAATCTCTTAAGATTATACGTATTGCTAAACGCCCTGTACAACAAAAAAGTTAAGATAAAATATTCGGAAATATGGCCTAATTTCCTCAGCGGAAAATCCCACGGGCCTAACCCTGTTGAAACATTCTGCGTATTTGAAACAGAAAAAATTACACAGCCCCAGATTACTACCGGGCCCCAGAGTTTTACCATTCTCAATACTTTCATCATTCACCAATAAGTTGAACAACTATGGTCCTCTGCCTCGGTCGGGTATCGAATTCCGCAAGCACAACCTGCTGCCAGGTACCTAAAAGGAGCGAACCGTTTTCAAAAGGAATAACAAGCGATGGACCAAAAAGCATTGCGCGTAAATGACTTGCGCCATTATCATCCTGCCATGTTTCATCATGATGATAAGGAACACCTGTAGGTATTAATTTCTCACATATTTCATTGATATCCTTGATCAAACCCGGTTCAAACTCAAAGGTAGTAATGGCCGCAGTAGAACCTATCACAAAAACGGTAAGATTCCCGTTCTTGATCTTTGAGGAAT
>JAQUMS010000041.1 GCA_028717985.1 Candidatus Omnitrophota bacterium | reverse complement strand
AAAAAAAGCCCGATGAGATTAAAAAGGCGATAGCAAAATACGAAAAAAGCGGCGTAATTCTAAAATATAAAGCGGTTATTAACCGTGAGCTGGTTAAAGAACAGACCGATGTCAGGGCGTTGATAGAAGTAAACCTGATGCCTCAGAAAGATCTTGGTTTTGAAAAAATAGCGGAGCGTATTTATTCATTCCCCGAAGTCACCAGCTGTTTTCTGGTTTCAGGGACATACGATCTTCTTGTTATCGTGGAAGGCAAGGATATTCATACCGTTGCGCGTTTTGTTTCAGAAAAACTTTCCCCTATGGAACACGTTAAAGGTGTTGTTACCCATTTTTTGCTGAAAAAATATAAAGAAGACGGCGTTTTGCTTAAACAAAAAGAGGAAGACAGAAGGATCGCGATTTCGTATTAATTTTCGGCACGCGGTTTTTTATCTCAACGATCCCAACAAGGTTTTTAAAAAATGAAAAATTATATTTCGGAAAAAGTAGATAAAATGCAGCCTTCGGGCATCAGGGTGTTTTTTGACCTGGTCCTCGGTATGAAAGACGTGATTTCCTTGGGGGTGGGAGAACCGGATTTTGTCACTCCCTGGCCTATCCGCGAGGCGGGTATCTTTTCCCTTGAACAGGGGTTTACCTCGTATACATCCAATAAAGGTTTGTATAAACTGCGTTTGAGTATCAACCGGTATTTGAAGAACCGGTTTAACCTCGATTATTGTCCGAACGAAGAAATGCTTATTACCGTCGGTGTGAGCGAGGGCGTGGATGTTGCTTTGCGCGCTATCCTTAATCCCGGTGAAAAAATTATTATTCCAATCCCGTCGTATGTTTCATACGGACCAATGACGGAATTGGCGGGCGGAGTTCCGGTGTTTATCGACACGTCAAAAACGAAATGTAAACTGCGTCCGGAAGCGTTGGAAAAGGCGATTGATAAAAAAACGAAAGGGTTCCTTTTTAATTATCCCGTCAATCCGACCGGCGTATCATATACACGCAAAGAACTCGATGATATTAAAAAAGTCGCGTTAAAACATAAAATTTTGTGCATCACGGATGAAATATACGGGGATTTGACATATGATTTTGAATATGTTCCGTTCGCGACGCTTCCCGGCGCGCGGGATTACACCCTGTTCCTGAACGGATTTTCCAAGTCATACGCGATGACCGGATGGCGTGTCGGGTACGCGTGCGGGCCGAAGGAGATTATCGCGGCAATGACAAAAATACATCAATATACGATTATGTGTGTTCCTATTACCAGCCAGATGGCCGCGTGCGAAGCGCTGCAAAGCGGAAAGAAAGCGGTGGAAGAAATGAAACGCGAATACCGGCGCAGGCGTGAGTTTGTCGTTGATGAACTTAACCGCATCGGACTTGAATGCAGCCGTCCTCAGGGGGCGTTTTATGTTTTTCCATCGATTAAAAAAACAGGCATGAATTCCATGGATTTTTCGCGCAGGCTCCTGGAAGAACAAAAGGTCGCGGTAGTTCCCGGCACAGCGTTCGGCGCGGCCGGTGAAGGATATGTTCGTATTTCATACGCGTCAAGCCTTGAAAATCTTAAAGAAGCGTTGAGAAGGATGAAAATTTTTCTCAGCACCCGCCGTTAAAGGCGGATTTTTCAACACACATTAACCGGAGGTAGAAACGTGGCTTTTACAAAAGCGGAAATTCTGAAGCAGGTTAAAGAACATAATGTTAAATTTATCCGTTTGTGGTTTACCGATGTCCTCGGATTTTTAAAAGGGTTCGCGATTACCCCTAATGAACTTGAAGGCGCTCTTGAGGAAGGTATGGGATTTGACGGTTCTTCAATCGAAGGCTTTGCGCGTATTGAAGAATCCGATATGATCGCCCGTCCTGATCCCGATACTTTTTCCATTATTCCCTGGCGCAGTGGTGAAAATTATGCAGTGGCGCGCATGTTCTGTGATATTTATGAACCGAACGGGAAGCCTTTTTCCGGTGATCCGCGCAATGTCCTGAAGCGGAATCTTGCGAAAATCAAATCATTGGGATACACCTTTTATGTGGGGCCTGAACTGGAATATTTTTATTTTACCAATGCGCAGACGCCTCAGCCGCTGGATCAGGGAGGATATTTTGATCTTGTTCCGCTTGATGTCGCTCAGGATTTGCGCAGGGACACGATTTTCACTCTCCAGTCTTTAGGTATCCAGGTTGAATACAGCCATCACGAAGTAGCAGCCAGCCAGCATGAGATTGATCTGCGGTATAAGGATGCGCTTACTATGGCGGATAACGTTATGACATACCGCCTCGTGGTGAAAGAAATCGCCCGTCAGCACGGCGTATACGCGACATTTATGCCTAAACCGATATTCGGCATTAACGGGTCGGGTATGCACGTGCACCAATCATTGTTTAAAGGGGATAAAAACGTGTTTTTTGATAAAGACGGGAAATATCATCTGTCGAATATCGGAAGAGCGTATACTGCCGGATTATTGAAACACGCCAAAGAGATTACCGCAATCACAAGCCAGTGGGTTAATTCGTATAAACGGCTTGTTCCCGGTTATGAAGCCCCCGTGTATATCTGTTGGGCTCAAATGAACCGTTCGTCTCTTATCCGTGTCCCGATGTACAAGCCGGGGAAAGAAAAAGCAACCCGGATTGAGTATAGGTCTCCTGATCCTGCGTGTAATCCGTATCTGGCGTTTTCCGTGATGCTTGCCGCGGGTCTTGAAGGAATAAAGAAAAACTATAAATTAGCTGATCCTGCCACCGATAACATTTATCATATGAGCGAGGAAGAACGTAGAAAAGCGGGGATAGATTCTCTGCCGGACGATTTGCTGGAAGCGGTTAAGCTCTCGGAAGGGAGTAAACTGGTAAAAGAAGCGCTTGGAGATAAAGTGTTTGAGTATTTCATCCGTAATAAAAAGATGGAATGGGATGAATATAAGGCGCAGGTCAGCCAGTACGAGATAAATAAATATCTGCCGATATTGTAAGTATAAAGGAGCACTGTTTAAATGACGGTTCAGAAGACGCAGTCTAAGAAGCATTACGTAAGTTATTTAAAACAGATAGACGGTTTGGCAAAAGTTGCCAATCTGATCACATCGGGTTTATACCTGGATGAATTATTGCGTCTTATCGTGCAGGTGACTGCAGAGATCATGAATTCCAAAATATCTTCTCTCATGCTGCTTGATCCTGAAAAAAAAGAATTGGTAGTGCGGGCTACCCAGTCTATTTCCGAGGCATATAATAAAAAACCGAATATAAAACTGGGTGAGGGGATTGCCGGTATGGCGGCAGCGGAAAATAAGCCGTTGTGTATTCTGGACGTTAAAGAGGATCCCCGGTATCTTAATCGGGATATAGCCGCACAAGAGTCTCTGTGTTCTCTCGCGAGCGTTCCTTTAGCGGTTAAAGGCCGTGTTATCGGGGTCTTGAACTGTTATACATCCAAGAAACATCAGTTCACCAAGAATGAAATAGCAATTCTTAGCGCTTTGGCGAATCAGGCTGCGGTGGCTATTGAGAATGCCGAACTTGATTTGCGGGCACGCAGTGCCGAAGAAGCGCTTGCCACGAGAAAATCCATTGAACGGGCGAAAGATATTCTCGCCCAGGAAGCGAATATTCTGCCGTCGGAGGCGTACCGTCTTATCCAGCGCCAGAGTATGGACAGCCGGAAGTCAATGAGGGAAGTTGCCGACGCTATTATTCTCGCGAAAGACACCAGAGACAGAAAAACCCCTCATTAATCATACACACGTATTTTTGACTATGGACCATTCTTTTTACATCGATATCGCCAGCGCGGAAAAGCTGGGCGTCGGATTCTTTAAATACGCCGTCGGCCCGGAAGAACATTTTGTTTCGGTGAACAATCTGTTTTCTCTGATGCTTGGTTTTTCTTCCACCCGCGACATCATGGGCGTTTCGTTGTCCCGCGTTTTTTTTACTCCCGGAGAATATAACGAATTCCTTTCCACGCTCAATAAAAACGGGGCGGTTAAGTCTTTTGAGACTTTTTTCCGTTCGCATAACGGGGAGAAAGTGTGCGTGTTGATTACCGCTATTTTTGAGAACAGCGGGAGTACGGAAGCATATATCAGCGGTTTCGCGGAAGATATAACCAAGCGAAAGAAAGACGAGGAACAGCTGTATATGGAAAAAGATTTCCTCCAAAATCTCCTGGATAATGTTCCTGATGCGGTATATTTCAAAGATGGCGATAACCGGTTGATTAAAGTAAATAAATTTTTTGCTCAGGGGCTTGGCCTTCATCCCGAAGAGATTATCGGAAAAACCGACTTTGATTTTTTTCCGAAAGAACAAGCTCTTAAAATGTTCGAAGACGATAATTTTGTATTGCGCACCGGAAGGCCGATTGTGGGAAAAATAGAGAGGACCATTCTTCCCAATAACACGTGGAATCAGGTTATTACGACTAAAATTCCCATGTTTGACCGGATGGGAGAAATAATCGGTACTATGGGAATCACCAGGGATATGACCGTCTACGCTAATCTTGAGCGGGACCGGTTGAACATGCTTATTAACGCTCTGGAGGTTTTGGTGAAAGCGCTTGAAATGCGCGACCCGTATACCTTCAGTCATGTTCGGCATGTCGCGGTGATTGCCGAGAAAATAGCCAAAGAGCTGGGCTGGGATGAAAACCGGCTGTTGGCTATGAAACTTGCCGGAGAATTGCATGATTTGGGTAAGATCAGTATTCCCCTGGACATTCTTAATAAGCCGGGTAAATTAAGCGATTTGGAATATTCTTTTGTTCAGCAGCATGTGGACCGTTGTTATGACCTGATAAAGGATATCGAATTTCCTTTTTCTTTGGCAGAAATAGTGTATCAGCATCATGAACGCCTCGATGGTTCTGGATATCCCCGGCAGTTGAAGGGGGACGAGATTTCCTTTGAAGCAAGGATCCTTGCCGTAAGCGATGTCCTGGAAGCGATGGCGTGTTATCGTCCATATCGGGAGGCTCTTGGGCTTCATAAAGCGATGGAAGAATTGGAGCGTGGAAGCGGGACCAAATTTGATAAAGAGGTTGTCGGGATCACGCGTGATATTGTCGAGCGCCATGACTGGAAAGTTTTCTGGGAATAAGTTTTGCGTGATAAAATTTTGTTGACAAAGGGCAAGGGTATGATATACTTTTAATGTACTTACAAAGAGGTAGTGCAACAATGAAGTTCGCTTACTAAGCGAACTTTTTTTTTGACCGGGACTAAGACGTCCTTTTCGCATCATTGCTTGGTGTGGAAAGGACTTTTTTATTGTGCCACAGAGGTGGCACACCGGCCCAATACCTCTTGGGGCCGGGTGCAACACACACCTTGCCTTAAAGGAATGGCATCTGTATGATAAAGAACGCTGGATTAAATATATGAAAACATCTCCTATTCGTTTAGCGTTGGCGCAGATTAATGTTACCGTTGGTGATCTTGAAGGTAATCGTGGTAAAATTGAGGCGTATATCCATAAAGCAGAACATGGCGGGGCTGATATAGTCGTATTCCCTGAATTGGCGCTTACCGGATATCCTCCCGAGGATCTTGTGCTTAAACCAAAATTTATCCGTGATACCATTACTATTATGGAGGATTTGAGCTTACACGTAAAGCAAACAGTGGTAATAGCAGGATTTGCGGATATGAAAGAAAATAATGTGTATAATGCTGCGGCGGTGCTTTGTGACGGGAAAATCCAGGGCGTTTATTATAAATCGTTACTGCCGAATTACGGGGTTTTTGATGAAAAACGTTATTTTACTCCGGGAGAGACCAATGTTCTTTTTCAATTACGAGATATTATTTTCGGGATCACGATTTGCGAAGATATCTGGTATCCCCAAGGTCCTGTTTCCGCTTTCGCAGGATCCGGCGCGAAATTAATTCTCAATATCAATGCTTCTCCGTATTCTTGTGGAAAAATTAAAGAACGGGAGTCAATCGTGGCTGAACAGGCCGCACGAAACCGTGTTCACATCGGATATTGTAATCTCGTCGGTGGACAGGATGAACTTGTTTTTGACGGCCAGAGCATGGTATGTGATGCGCGGGGGGCAATCATCAGCCGGGGAGCCGCATTCAAGGAGGATTTAATATTCGTTGATCTTGATATTCCAGGTTCTTCTTTGCCTTCCAGTTCCCGGGTTGTGAAGATTTCTACCGGACCTGAATGTAGTCGCAAGAAAGATGTAGTGACGCCTGTGAAAATAAGACCAATGGATCCCGTAGAGGAAATATACGGTGCGTTGACTTTGGGTCTGAAAGATTACGTGTTTAAGAATGGATTTAAAAAAGTTGTGATCGGTTTGAGCGGAGGCATAGATTCATCTTTGGTCGCGGTCCTGGCGGTTGATGCGTTAGGGAAAGAAAATGTTACGGGTGTTTTTATGCCGTCACGGTATTCATCGAAAGAATCGTTCGATGATGCTTTTACGGTGGCGGAAAACCTCGGTATTAAATTTTTGAATATTTCTATAGATCATCTTTACCGGTTGTATCTTATGTCACTGGAAGCGGCTTTTACCGGTTTTCCCCGTAATATCGCCGAGGAGAATTTACAGGCGCGTATCCGGGGGACTATCCTGATGGCATTATCCAATAAGTTCGGTTGGTTGGTTTTGACAACCGGCAATAAATCGGAAATGAGCACCGGGTATGCCACGTTATACGGGGATATGGCAGGAGGCTTTGCGGTGATCAAAGATGTCCCGAAACTCATGGTCTATAAACTGTCAAAATTCCGGAATTCTCCGGATGCCGTGATCCCGGAACGCGTATTTACTAAACCTCCGACCGCGGAACTCAGGCCTGACCAGAAAGACAGTGACATGTTAGGTTCTTATGATGTTCTTGATCCGATACTTAAGGCCTATATTGAAGAAGATAAAAGCGCCGAGGAGATTATTGCTCTGGGATTTGAGAAAGATACTGTGCTTCGCATTCTGGCGATGGTGGATGCGGCTGAATATAAACGAAGGCAGTCTCCACCGGGGATAAAAATTACCCCCCGGGCATTCGGTAGAGACCGG
The DNA here is from genome assembly GCA_028717985.1 of Candidatus Omnitrophota bacterium. Lineage (GTDB taxonomy): Bacteria > Omnitrophota > Gorgyraeia > Gygaellales > Profunditerraquicolaceae > STD1-16. The sequence continues at coordinate 925 of JAQUMS010000041.1, read as the reverse complement.
AGAATGCCGATTACAAACCGCTACAAAGGCTGAGATATGGAATTTAACGCTTTGGTTAAAAAATTAAAACCTGTACTAAAACGGATCGCCTATAAATTAAATACCAGGCATTCGTTTTTTAATGAAGAAGATTTATTTCAGGAATGTCTTCTCCATCTATGGCTGGAATTTAATGCCGGTACGCTTACTGATAAGACCGATAGTTACATTCTTCAGGGCTGTTATTTTCATCTCAAAAATTACATCCGGGTGGCCCAGGATAAAAAAAATCCAATAAGCCTTGACGTATTGTCGGGAGACGAGGAGACTAGTTTGGAAGAGATCCTTTTAACTGATAAAAATATGCCGGAGTTTGAGTATGTCGAGGGCAGGATCCTGGTTGAAAAAATGCTGAACAACGGTCTTACTCCACGGGAAAAAGAATTCCTGGGGTTTTGCCTGCAAGGGCTGACTATCCGGGAAATCGGCGCGAAGATGGGCATTTCCCACGTCCGTGTTTTAAGCCTTAAAGACAATATTAGGAAAAAATACCGGGTTTTTGAGGCGGAATTACATGGGTAGGGTTACCAGTACGGGATTATTTTTACTTGTAATAGTGTAGTATCAAGATTTTTAACAACACGGCGACGTGTGGTTCAGACAAAGACGTTTCTTTAAAAAAGGGACGTCTTTTTTGTTTGTTAAAGACAATGGATGAACCCATAACAACCAAAAGGGAGGTAGTACAATGAGGATGTGGATGCTGATGGTGGGATTAGCGGTAAGTTTTATTGTGGCACCAGGGTGTTTCGCGCAGGGAGAAGGCGTATTGTCTGATTATGGTTTTGTCGTGAGCGGGGACTTATCAGTGTATTCTCAATATGTGTGGAGAGGGATTTTGCTGGACAGGGATGCTGTTCTTCAGCCCGGGATTTATGTGACAAGC
>JAQUMS010000040.1 GCA_028717985.1 Candidatus Omnitrophota bacterium | reverse complement strand
AGTACAAAATCCTCCATGGCACCGACCCGCCTGCGCCCGCGTCCTGAATTTAACGCCGTCCATTGTCCGCGCGCCTCTCTTTACGGCATCGCGGATTTCCTGCGCAGATACCATTTCACATCTGCATACGATATCCCCGTATGATTTATTTTTTTCAGCCAACGCGCGCGCTTTCTTCGCAGGAAGAAAAAACAAATGCACCGATTTAGGACGATGCCTGTAAAAAATAAATTTACGTTTCAATGAAAAACCGCTTTCTCTGAGCAGTCCGATAACCATTAAAGCAATCGCCGGCGCGGCTGTCAATCCCGGAGACTGAATTCCGGCCACGGTAACCAAACCGGGAACGGATAATTCACGGCGGATTATAAAATCAGTACCTGCAACCGGACGTAAACCGGCAAAATATGCTATAACATCATCCCCATTAATCACCGGCACAAGCTTCTTCACGGATCCAAGAACTTTCTGGAATCCCGCACTGGATGTCGAACGATCTTCCTTATCTTCAGTATCCTCCGCAGTAGGGCCGATCATAGGATTGCCGTCAGCGGTCTTAATAACTAAAATCCCTTTGGAAGTTTTGGAAGGAAGAGGAAATATCAGGTGATTGGTAAGATATTGTTTTTTTTTGTCCAGGATGTATTCCTCCCCTTTTCGCGGAGTAATACGGAAATCATTCACTCCGGACATAGAAGCTATATCATCAGCGTATAAACCGGCACAATTAATTAAATACGTGCTTCTAAAAACATTCCCTGAAGCCGTTACTTCAAAACGATGTTCGGACTGAACACATGCGATGTGCTGAACATCATGCCTTAGATAAATCTCCACACCGTTTTTCAAAGCATTTTCGCCAAGATCATAAACCACACGATAGGGGCTCACAATTCCAGCGGTAGGGGCATAAAGCGCGGCGCGCGCCTCTTCGTTTAAATTCGGTTCATGTTCCCGAAGCCACCGGCTTCCAACAATACGCAAACCCGGAACACCCAGCAATTCAGCTTCCTTTTTGATACTTTCCAGTTTCAGAATATCCTCATCCGTAAAAGCCACGATTAACTCGCCAACTTGTTTAAAATCCATGCCCAGTTCTTTTGAAATTTTGCGGAATAAAATATTTCCCTGTGCGCACAGCCTGCCTTTCAGTGAATGGGCCGGATTCTGAGTTCCGGGATGAATAATACCGCTGTTGGACTTGGAAACACCAAATGCCGATTCTTCCTCTTTTTCAAGCACGGCTATGCGTGCTTTATACCGGGATAATTCGCGGGCAACTGCCATTCCGGTCACCCCACCGCCGATTATTATAATGTCGTATGTATGCATAATTTGCTCTTAGGTCATGGGTCTTAGGTCATAGATATTAATAGGATCTAAAAACCATGAGCTATGACCTATGGACTAAGACCTAATTAATTTTTGTATCGCTTCAGTCCATCCTCGATAATATTCTTTTGCTTTGAGTTTAGGCATGCGAGGTTTAAAACTAATCTTCCGCCTTTGAAACCGTTCGATTTCCTTTCCGTTTTTCCAATATCCCGTTGCCAAACCCGCGAGATACGCGGCTCCCAGGGACGTTGTTTCAATTACTTCGGGTCTAAGTAAAGGAATACCAAGTATATCGGCCTGAAATTGGCACAGGAAATTATTCACAGCGGCTCCCCCGTCAATCTTTAATTCTTTTATTTTCAATCCCGAATCTTTTTCCATCGCGGTCAAAACATCTTTTGTCTGGTAACACATTGCTTCCAGAGCGGCGCGTACAAGATGATTTTTCGAAATACCGCGGGTAATCCCGAATATGGCCCCTCTGACATTCTGATTCCAATACGGAGCACCAAGCCCCACAAACGCCGGGATAAAATATACGCCTTGATTATCGGAAACTTTTCGAGCCATTTCTTCGGATTCAGCAGCCGAAGAAATAATCTTTAATCCGTCCCGAAGCCATTGAATCGCCGCTCCGGCAATGAATACCGAACCCTCTAATACATAAACCGGACCGCCGTTGGAGCCGCACCCTAAAGTAGTAATTAATCCGCTCCTGGAAACCGGACGCGTATGTCCGGTATTTAAAAGCATGAATGCCCCGGTACCATACGTGTTCTTCACACTGCCGGGATTAAAACACGCCTGCCCGAACAAAGCCGCCTGCTGATCGCCGGCCATCCCGGCGACAGGAATTCCCTGTTTAAGTTTTCCCAAAACGCGTGTCTCTCCGAAAAAGCCGGAAGATTTTTTAACATCAGGAAGAATAGCCGGAGGAATATCAAATATATCCAGTATCTCTTTATCCCATTCCAGTGTCTGAATGTTAAAAAGCATCGTCCGGGAAGCATTAGTATAATCCGTGGCGTGAATTTTCCCTCCTGTCAATTTCCAGAGCACCCATGAATCGGTAGTCCCAAAACAAACTTCGCCCCTGCGCGCGCGGGACATAAGACCGGGGGCCCTCTTTAAAAGCCATTCTATTTTGGTTGCTGAAAAATACGCGTCTATCGGTAACCCTGTTTTCTTTCTAAAAAAAACCAAAGCTCCCGATTTCTTTTTCAGATGTTCACAGCGCTCCGCGGTCCTGCGGCATTGCCAGACAATGGCATTATGAACAGGCACACCCGTCTTCCTATCCCATATCACAGTAGTTTCTCTTTGATTAGTAATGCCGATGGCGGCAACGGAAGAAGAAGGCACATGAGAAAGTATATCCTGCAGGGTATTGTTAACACTCCGCCAAATCTCATCAGGATCATGCTCTACCCATCCGGGTTTAGGAAAATACTGCTTAAATTCCTGATATGAACAAAAAACTTGTTTCCCGGTTTTGTCGTACGCGATAGCCCGGCTTCCCGTAGTTCCCTGATCAATCGAAATAATATATTTCACTTCATTCTCCTTACTTCATTCCGTCCGCTGATATACCGGTTCGTTTTCCTTCAAAATACCAGGTTGCCGCGGGACTGAATTCCATATCGTGAGAATACGGCTTCATGAAACTGATACGGAATAAACCTTCTCCTTTCGGCCCTTTTACTTCCAGGGTAAAATCGGCAGTAGACTCCCCAGGGCTGTAAAAAACCCTATTTCGTGAATTAACCGCGGGAGCGACCGCTATTGGATCCCCGATATCATCTCTAACGACCTTGGAACTTTTAATAAACTCAACCGCCAGAGGATAATGATCGGGGAATTTTTTTAAGGCCCATTGATGACGGATCTGCAAAGATTTTGTAGCGGGAAAGTCTGTGCGCGGGATGGTAAAGATTAATGGGACACAGAAAATGACCAATCCCACGATCCCTTGTACCGCTCTATCTCTACGAGAAACGGGGACGCGGACATACTTTTTTCCGGTTATTTTTGCTCCCAGGAAAGCACCGATTAAAAACCCGGCACAGGACAGAATCATCGCCCCGCCGAATAAAACGCGTGAGATCGAAGCAACGAAGGACCCGAGGATCGCGAAGAAAACATACCCAACGCCAGCACCGGCAACCGCTCCAAGAGCAACCGGGACAGGCCTGTAGAAATTCTTTTTGCCGGTAAATATCCAGGGAATAAAACTGCCTACGCACACGCCTATAATAAAAAAAGCCGCGCTGCGCAATACAAACCAGGACATCGCGCTAAACACACCTGAGACATCATAATTCCAGGATGGAATGAAAAAACCCAAACGCATGAGCATTATATCGACAAAAATCGCCGAACATCCCCCGGTAAGAACGGCGGCCGCGGCAATAAAAGAAAAATCATTTTCTGGTCCCGCTTTAAATCCCTGGGGTTTCAAAGCAGACGGTTCATGGATCCAGGTGACAATATCTTCAAACACTTTTTCACGCCCTCGATCTATAGTTAACGCGTGGTACATTTCCGGATAGACAAATAATGATTTAACAGGAAAAGAAATCCCGGAAAATATTTTTTCCGTCCGGGTATTATCGACAAGGGTATCTTCCCCCGCCATAAGAAATAATACAGGAAGGTTAAAAGCAGTTCTTATTTTCCGCGCGGCGTCCTGCCCCCGCAAAATTTCAAAAAGAAGTCGAGCCGAAGCCTTCCGGTGCTCAAGAGGATCTGAACCCAACCGCTGGAGATACCCTTCGTCCCGGGTTAGATCCGCAGGAATAAAAGGCATGGTAAATTGTTTTTTCGGGGCAAACAAGAGTGCAGGAATAAATTGACAATAATCGAGAAAAGAAAATTTGAGGACACTTTTGAACACCGGGGCAATACAAATCAGGCCATCGAATAAATCCGGGCGGTGCGCCGCCGATAAAAAACCGATTAAACCTCCCAGGCTTTCTCCCGCGAGGAATATTTTCAGACCCGGATTTTCTTCGCGGATAATCCCGGCAAGAACATAGATATCATTATAATATTCCGTAAAACTATTTACGTGCCCCCGGATCCCCGGGGTTTCTCCAAACCCCCGCAATTCTATCGCGTAAGAAGAAATATCTTTTGATCTTAAAAATAAGGCGAATTCTTCCCATCTGCCGCTGTAACCGCCAAGACCATGTATCAATAAAACCACACCATGAGAATTATGCGCTGTCCACTTCCTGTATAAAATTCCTTTTTGCCGTTCCATTTTTATCCGTGGATTATCTGGTATAGCAAGAATGAATCATTCATTATACGTTCGAGTATATATACGGGTATTTTCGAAAATAATTATAACATGTCCTTGTCGTTATGCAAACGCCATAAAAACGGCATTGCGAACAAAACGGCACAACCAATATGCTGACTTACCAAAAATAAAAACTTGTATTTCCGGAAAAGGACATGTAACGCCATTAAAATATTTCAGGAAGGATCACTATCATCGTGAGGAATTTCAGGCGTTTCGGTGAGCGGTTCAGAAGGAAACTCGGACAATTTTTGCGCGAATTTTTCAACACAACGGAATATATTCTCAACTTCTTCTTTTCTGCGGAACGTAAAACGCTTGCGCATTTTCCAGCCGTCTTTGGTCGACTGCCAGCGGTATAAACCGATAAACGGCTTCCCGGATTTAGGGTCCTTAATTAAAAGCACCGCGGTCCACCAGACACCGCGTTTACTTATTGTTTCACAGTCGACAATATGCTCACGGTAATGAGCGGAAATAGGATATTCAGTCATTATTCCCCCGGTAATACACATGTTTCTACAGACATCCAGCCACTATTGTACCGCTAAAATCAGGATTGTCAACGCGCCATAAAAAAGCCGCTTTTCTTTTACGAAAAGCGGCTTTTATGAAATGAGAAGGATAGAGAATGCCGTTTATTATTTTTGGTTCTCTATAGAAACCAGGCTCAGTTCTTCGCCTGCCTTCTTTGCTGTAACGACAACCTGCAGTTTGCTGTCTTCTTTTTTCAGAAACTCCGCTATTTTCACATTGCTTTCTTTGTCAAATTTTGAAAGCTGACCGTCAGCGAAAATAGAGTATCCGCTCGCTACGCAATTCGGCATCAACGCGCAGGATTTCAGATGTGTTTTAACGAAATCCTCAAGAGTATCTTTATTGGCAGTCGCGCACGCATTGTCAATAATAACTCCTGTTATCGTCACCGTGTCAGAAGCAGCCATGGTACCTGCTGTTTCCTGGGCAATAGCGAAGGAAGATACAAAACATAACGCGAAAATCAGAAAAAGTATCTTTTTCATAATGTTCACCTCCTTTCCCAATTCTATGTTATTTCTATTATTGGTCTTTTGTAAGGCCGTCTGGAAGGATATCAGGTGTGTTGAAGAATACGTTCTTTCTTCCCAATAGATTATTAAGCAGATATACTATCACTCGCGATTTAATTGTCAAGATATTTCAGCCAGGTCCAACACCAGCCGTTTCGAAGCCTCCCACCCTAAACAGGGATCGGTAATAGACTGACCGTAAACTTTTCCCCGGATATCCTGAGCCCCTTCCACCAGGTAGCTTTCAATCATCAGTCCTTTTACAATACCTCTGAGAAATTTTGATTTTTTAAGATTTTCCATTACCTCAAACGCTATTCTCGGCTGGTCCTGAAATTTCTTCCCGGAATTAGAATGATTGGTATCAACGATAATTCCCGGATTTTTCAGACCCCGTTTAAAATACATATCCGACAGGAACATCAGGTCCTCGTAATGGTAATTAGGAATGCTCTGCCCATGGTTATTTACCGCCCCCCGCACAATACAATGGCTATACGGATTACCTGAAGTTTTCACTTCCCACCCCCGGTAGATAAAGGTATGAGAAGCCTGGGCCGCTTGTACGGAATTAAGCATAACGGTCAAATCACCGCTTGTGGGATTTTTCATGCCGACCGGAATATCAAGACCGCTCACGGTTAAACGGTGCTGCTGATTTTCAACTGAACGGGCACCTATAGCAACATAACTTAAAATATCTTCCAGATACGGATAATTACTGGGATACAGCATCTCATCAGCCGCGGTCAGTCCGGATTCCCGTAAAATTCTTAAATGCATTTTTCGTAAAGCCCTGATGCCTTCGACAATATTCGGCGCTTCTTTCGGATTAGGCTGATGCATCATCCCTTTATACCCTTCGCCGGTTGTCCGGGGTTTATTTGTATAGACGCGGGGAATAAGAATGAGTTTATCGTTAACTTTAAGCTGCAATTTAGCCAATCGGGAAGCATATTCGCATACGGCGTCTTCATCATCAGCCGAACACGGCCCGATAATAACCGCGAACTTTTTGCTTGCGCCCGTAAAAATACCGGCTATATCCTTATCGCGTTGTTTCTTTATCCGCTTCAGGTCAATGCTTAACGGCATTTGCTCCAGGATTTCAGCCGCGCTGGGAATTTTCTGTATATATTCAAAACTCATGGGGTAGCCTTTCTTTTTCTCCTGCCGCGGGCGGCATAATATTCGGGAATAAGTACATCCTCTAAACGGTTCGGATCCTTTTCCCCGATTGTGGCTATCATCGCCATCATCAACTGTGTTTTATAACGGAATAAATCACAGTAATACGGATCGGGACGATTCGCTTTTCTGCTGGCGAAATAATTAAGGTTATAACACGACCCGCATCCCCGGCAAATTCTCTTTGCCCAGCAGATTTTACAATCATGGCTGGATGAAATTTTAGTATTTAGAAAATCCGACAATTTCTTCTCGTTAATACCGGAAACCGTGTCCCCGATCATAAACCGCGAGATACCGACAAAAGCCGTACAGGGATAAATACCCCCATCCATATCAACGGCCATCAGACTGAAACCCGCGGAACATGTCCCGGTTACGGACTGGATATGATACAAGCGGCTCAATTGTTTAAAAAAACGGTTAAAATAGGTATTTTCATAATTCAACCTGCCTTTCATAACTTCATCCGCATAAAAAGCCGCAAGATCATTATACAAAACTTTCAAACGCCGAAGTCCGGATTCACCCGTGAAAAAGAAACGGTTTTTTGATTGTAATCCGTATCCGGCCTGCTCACTCTCGCAGACTTCAATCCGTTCGAACCCCATACTTCGAAGAAATTTAAATGTTTTGATTATATCCTGGGAATACGGCGTAAATGTAGCCCTGCCTACCAAACGTTCCCGATAGCCTTTTTTCAATAAAGAGAGATTCTTCATAATACGGCCGAAAGACCCCTTATTCCCGGGAAACGGCCTCTGCGTATCCTGAATTTCACGCGAACCGTCAAGACTGAGGGCAACATCAACGCCATTACCGATCAAAAATTCTCCTTTTTCTTTATCAAGGAGCGTTCCATTGGTGGCCAGCAGAAAACGAAAATTGATACCGCGTTTTTTTTGTTTGTCTCCGCAATACCTGATCACCTCTTTAATAAGTCCGAAATTCAAAAGAGGCTCTCCCCCGTAAAAATCAACGACGACGTCACGGGAGCCGTGAGACTCCTTAAGCAGTAAATCAACGGCTTTAAACGCGACATCCGTATTCATGCGTGATATATCTCCCGATGAATTTTCCTTGTACGCACCAAACTGATTCCAGCAATACCGGCATCTGAGATTACACCCCTTAACGATATTCAGAGTAAGATCGGTTATTCTTCGCCGTAACGGAGACTCGTTGTCAGACCGGGAAGAAAATAACATTCCTTCCTTTTTCATCCGGATCAAGCTTTTGACGGTTTTCGCCG
>JAQUMS010000039.1 GCA_028717985.1 Candidatus Omnitrophota bacterium | reverse complement strand
AAACACCATTATTTCATGGTAAGGCTCTTTACGGCTGGCTCCATCTCGCGTAATTCTTCGGAGAACCGTTCGTCACCGTGCGCGTAAAGAGAAATTGTAAGCATCTTTGTTTTGTCTTTCAGATAAAATGTGTAACACACCAGTTTAATATTTTTCAGAGGGGGTTGCCCGGGGCCGACCGGAATGACCGCGTAATCAACGACCGTCCTGATCCCCTGTAAATCGCCGATAGTAATTCCCGCGGGTTTTTCGGAAATAGACCACTCTGTTCCCTGAGACCTGTGCTCCAGAAGGCCTGTAGTATTCCCCTCAAGAAATCCGAAAGAATCTTTCTCCTCACCTTCAGAAATGAACACGCTGGCCATTACGGACATGCCGGGGACTTCATCCTCAGCGGTCCTGGAACGGTTTATTTCCAGGAAAACATCTTTTTCTTTTTGCCTTACCGGCCGGTCAAACCATCCCGAAGGAAAACTCATGCTGAAACCAAGCTCTTCATTTATATACGGTTCGCCCTTAAATTCCGGCTGTTCTACGGCAGTAACCGGCTGAGAGGAAGGAATCTGCTGTACGGGTTGATCCGTCAACGATTGAACAGTACCATCGTCATTTTCAATTTTGTCGATCTCATCCAGAAAAAAAGGCAGCGGCACACCGTTAACAAGTACCTTAATATACGAACTGGTCTTTTCAGACACCGTACCTTTAACAGCATTCCCGTCCTTCAGATAAACTGTTTCGCCGAAACAATACGCGGTAAAAAAAGAAACTATCACGCTACCAATAAGGATAATACCTGTGTTTTTCATCATGCCTCCTTTAAATTTCCCGACGCAAGTCGGAAAATTTAACCCCGAAAGCTACAAGTAGATTTGGAACAAATCTACGCAGTGTATTGCTTTTGGGGTATTCCTTAATGAACACGTGACTTATGGAACGAACAAGGTGAGCGAACATAAGTCACTGTGTGCCTGCCTGCCGGTAGGCAGGAATTAACCCCGAAGCTTATTCCGAAAATATCGCAGAGATTTTCGGAATGCCTAAGCAAGGGGTAGTGTATTCCGTTAATGAACCCGCCAGCTTTTTAGGCGGGTGAATTAACTCCGGCAGTTACAAGTAGATTTCGCAAGAAATCTACGACGTGATTAACTGTTGGAGTAGATTATACTAAAGTTTCACCGCCTCAATAAAACCTTGACGAACGGAAAATTGATACGATAATATACGGAAGATGAAAAAAATCTAATCTTATTCATACTCCCCTTGGGTATTCTATAGAACATTTATTCCCTTGTCAAGGGTTGACTGCATCATTCATAACAATTTATAATTCAACTAATTATGAAAATTTTACTTATACGCTCCCCGCGGTACTACTGGCCCTTTATAAACGAATATGATAATTTTCTTCTCCCCCAATCACTTCCCTGCCTTGCCGGCCAGCTTCGCGCTCAAGGCATACACGTTATTCCCATTGACTGTATGCCGCTTAAAATGGGCTGGAAAACCCTGGGTGAAATAATAAAGAAGGAGAAACCCGATATCGTTGGCGTAGGAGACAGCGAATCCCTGTACTCCAAAGAAGCCATCAGGACTATCGAACTCGCTAAGAATATCGATCCCCGGATTATTACCATTGCCGGAGGCGCGCATTTTTCAAATCTCGCGGAAGAAACACTCCCCCTCTATCCCCTGGATATTATTGTCCGGGGAGAAGGTGAAATCACGCTGACCGAACTGGCTAAAGAACTCGCGAAATCAAAACCCAACTTACGCAACATCCAGGGAATCGTCTTTAAGGAAGGTTCAGCCATTATTGAAACGGCTCCCCGACCGCTGATTTCCAATTTGGACGACCTTCCTATGCCCGCGTATGACCTGATGCCGATGGATAAATACGGAAAAGCGAAATTTCTTTTTTCGCCGGGAGGAACAACAATACATCACAGCAGAGGCTGCGCGAACAACTGCGATTTCTGCGTCTGGTGGGTCCAGATGGCGGAACGGAAAACGGAAAACGGGAAAACCAAGCTTCTGCCGCGATGGAGGACAAAAAGCGTCGGCAGGACAATAGAAGAAATCGAAATACTGTACCGCACATACAAAAAAAATTCGCTTATATTCGTTGACGACGCCTGGAATACCGATCCGGCATGGAACGAAGAATTCGCCAAAACCATGCTCAAAAAAAGACTCCCCGTACACTGGTTCGCGTTCATGAGAGCGGATTTTATTATACGGGATGAAAAACTCGGGATCATGGAGAAACTTGTCCATGCAGGCCTGTCGCATGTTTCAATCGGAGCTGAACGCGCCGACGGAAAAGACCTGGATAAACTGGGAAAACCCTCGTACAGAAACGAAGCCGTAAAACAAGCGATGCTCATTTTACGAAAAAAATATCCTAAAGTATTCCGCCAGGTAACATTTATCGTAGGCACGAGGGATGAAACGAAACAATCAATGCTCAGGCAATTAAAATACGCGCAGGACTTAAAAGCCGATTATCCTGCTTTTCACCCCATGACTCCGATCCCGGGAACGAAACTGTGGGATGAAGCGAAAGAAAAAGGCTGGCTTGAAATCACTGATTTCTCCTTTTATGACTGGGCAACGCCCGTCATGTCCTCACATGAACTTTCCAGGGACGAAATCGAAACCATGATCTATATCATGAACAAAAAATACGCCGGATTCTTATGGCTTATACAAGGCTTATTCTCCCCTTTCACCTATAAACGGAATATGTACATATGGTGGCTGCTGGTCGTTTTCAGAATGCTGTGGGACGGAATACTACACCTGGTCAATCCTTTTAAATCGTATACTAACCTGGTAAAACCCAAGTGGTATGATTCATAACGCGTTACTCATCTATACCCCATGATTCTTTTGTTGGTCCCCCCTAAAATAATGAATATTGACCGTGATATCGGCACGAACCAGCTGACCGTGCCCGGTGGACTCGCCTATATTGCCGGATATCTGAAAAAAAACGGCGTGAATGTGGCTGTCCTGGACGCACAGGCTGAAAAGCTCACACTTCCACAGATGGTATCACGGATACAAACACTCAAGCCGGATATCGTGGGAATAGGGATACATTGTTCAGTGCAAATTAATGAGGCGCATGCGGCGGCACGCGCCGTTAAACAGATATCAAAGAATATCCCCGTCATTGTCGGAGGAAGCCATCCAAGCGCGATCCCTGAAAAAACACTTACCGGTCACGAATATTTTGATTTTATTGTAACAGGTGAAGGTGAAGTAACGGCACATGAACTATACGCGCGCCTGAAAAATAAAACTCGGTATGATTCCCTGGAAGGAATCGCGTTCCGCGCGAGCGGCGGAAATATCACCATAAACAAACCACGGCCTTACATCGAAGATCTCGACACACTTCCTTTTCCCGCGTTTGAACTGTTCCCTCTGACACGCTATAAACCATATTTTGCGTCGGGAAAACACACCCGTGAATTGCCGGTAACCACCGCACGGGGATGCCCAAGCAAATGTTTCTTTTGTTATCAGCCTATGTCCGACGCCGTAAGGATGCGCTCGGTTAAGAACGTTATGGAAGAACTGCATTACCTCACTGAACGCTTCGGCGTCAACCAGATATTATTTACCGACGACACATTCACGTTAAACATCGAACGGATACACAACTTCTGCGATACGCTCAGGGATCAGGGATTGCACAAAAAAATTCAATGGCTATGCGCGTCCCGGGTTGATATAATATCCCAGGATCTCCTCAGGAAAATGCGGGCGTCAGGCTGTACCTGCATTACCTATGGAGTGGAATCGGGAAATCAGGATATCCTTGATAAAATAAAAAAAAATATTACCCTTGAACAGGCGCGGAACGCGGTACAATGGACAAAAGAAGCGGGTATCAGAGCAGATGTTAATTTTATACTCGGACTCCCTTTTGAAAACGAAAAAACGATCAGGGACACTCAAAAATTCATGCTTTCACTCGATTCGGACTTCGTGAATATAGCCCTCCTTGCGGTATTCCCCGGCACCAGGGCGCAGGAAATGGCGGAAAAACACGTAGGGGGCCTTAAATTTATAAATCAGGACTGGTATAAAGCAGGACGTATAGTAGGCAACATGGTTGAACTGGAACAACTTCCCCGGGCTAAACTGGAATTCTTTCAGACACAGGCGTATATGAAATTTTACCTCAGGCCCCGAAAAATAAAGAATCTGATACGGAAAGTCGACTTAAAAACACTCTGTCATTACTGCCTTCATCAGGTAAAAACACACATTACCTACTGGAAACGCACGGTGAATCAATGAAAATAACCCTTATTAATCCCGCGATGAATTTTAAGGTTTTCGGTTCTTTTGCCCGGTTCATGCAACCGATGCCTCCTTTAGGTCTTGCCTACCTGGCGGCAATACTGGAAAAAAAAGGGATAGACGTTGCGGTAATAGATAATTTCGTGGCCAAAATGGACGTTCCCGGCATCCTCAAACTGATCAAAGCCCGCAAACCTGATGTTGTCGGAATTTCCTGCCTGACACCCTCCGCCCCGGAAGTATACGCGATAGCGCGGGCAGTAAAAGAATTTGACAGTTCCATCACGGTAATGTTGGGCAATATTCACGCCAGTGTTTTTGCCGAAGACATACTAAAACATGAAGCAGTTGATTTCGTGGTGCGGGGAGAAGGAGAAAACTCCGTACCGGAAATACTTGACGCTCTTTCCGGCTCGAAAAAATATGAGTCTATCGCGGGGATCAGTTTTAAAAAAAACGGGGTTATTGTCCACACTCCCGACTCGGAGCCCCTTCACGACCTTGATTCTCTGCCTTTTCCCGCCTGGCACCTCTTTCCGTACCACCATTACGGAATGCTCCCTTTTATGGACATCAAAAAACCCTGCCTGAGCATTGTCAGTTCCCGGGGCTGTCCCTACAAATGCGTGTTCTGCTGTTTATTCGGGACAGGAACCGTATTCAGGACCCGGAATCCGTACGCGGTCGCGGATGAAATGGAATATCTGATCAAAAAATTTTCCGTGCGCCAGCTTGGATTTGTTGATCCGGCGTTCGCGCTTTCCAGAAAAAACGCGGTAACATTATGCGAAGAAATCATCAAGCGGGAGATCCATAAAAAATTAGTCTGGATATGCGAAACGCGGGTGGATTTAATGGACAATGATATCCTCTCTCTTATGAAAAAAGCCGGCTGCAGAAGAATACTGTACGGGATAGAATCCGGCAGCGGCGATACCCTTGCGCAAAGCAAAAAACAATTTAAAAAAGAAGAAGTCATCCGGGCCATCAAAGCGACCCGTAAAGCCGGGATCGAAACAAGCGGGCTTTTCATGATCGGACTGCCCGGCGAAACAAAAAAAATGGCCGAAGAAACTCTCCGGTTTTCCAAAGAACTGAATCTTGATTTCGCAAAATTCGCCATAACCGTACCCTACCCCGGGAGTAAACTTTTTGAAGACCTGAAAAAAAACGGAAGCTTAATCAGCAGAGAATGGGACCAATACGTCACCTTTAATACCGATCCCCGAAAACTCGTGTATATACCCGGGAGCATGACCCCTGAAGAACTGATCCGTCTTCAAAAAACCGCCCATCTAACTTTCTATTTACAACCAAAGCTCATTTTGAGACAATTGTGGAACATCCGATCAATCAGCTGCGCGGATCTTTTCAGGGGATTACACACCCTTCTAACGTATAATATCAACAAACAAAACCTTCATACCAATACCATATGAAATTTTCCATACCGACAAACTGGGACAACCGGCTCCTGGAACTTATCGACACAAAAAATATAGAGGAATTTTACGGCAAAATGCACTCGGATTATATCGGCGGGGGAAGATCAGCATACTCATGCCCTCCGGTACATAAAAGAGATGCCGCCCGACATATCAGAAAAATCCGTTCAATGGGGATACGATTTAATTACCTGTTTAATTCCGCGTGTTTGGGGAACGAGGAATACACTTCCCCGTGGCAAAAACAATTTGAACGTTTAACCGGCTGGCTCGTAGATAACGGCGTGGACACGATCACGGTTTCAGTCCCGTATCTTCTCGAGCGCCTGAAAAACCGCTATCCCCGGCTCCGCGTGTCCGTTTCCGCGTTCGCGCATGTCAATACTATACACAAAGCCCTGTTTTGGGAAAACTTAGGAGCAGATGAGATCACGCCATCGCCTCCGGAGCTCAACCGCAACTTCAAAGGATTACAGGCAATACGGGCGCACGTCAAATGCGGGTTAAAACTTATTGTAAATAATAACTGCCTTCTTTACTGCCCGTTGCACATTTATCATTCAAATATAACCGCTCACGCTTCGCGTCTGAGAGAAACAACTACGGGGTTTACCATTGACTACTGCAGGATAAACTGCCGGTATCTCCGGCTGACGGACACATCAAATTTTTTGAAAGCGGACTGGATACGGCCAGAAGACCTTCATGTGTATGAAACGATGGGCGTTAACACGTTCAAAATAGTGGACAGGATATTATCGACCGAAGCGATCGTAAAAATTGCATCGGCTTACTTTGCAGGAAAGCATGAAGGAAACCTTCTGGACCTTTTTCCGAAAACCAAGGATATCTCCGTCCTCCGCCGGAATAACATGTTTCATTATTTCAAGTACTTTTTCAGGCCTCTTTTCGTCAATCCTTTCAGGCTCCTCGGCATAAAGAATTTAATGGACGATATTGATATATTCATTGATAACCGGGCATTGGACGGTTTTCTGGAAAACACGATGAACAAAGACTGCATTACCCGTTCCTGCGCCGAATGCGGCTATTGCAGCCGTGTAGCCGAGCAGGTGGTAAAGATACCGGCTAAGGCACGGGAAAAACTCATTTCAGCATACCGGGATTTCATGAACACACTGAACCATGGAGACATCTTCCGTTACACCCCTTCTCTTCAGGCGCCCCGCGCCCCTTCACCGGGTCTTTCTGAAAAGAAAAGAAAATAAAATATTCCCTCCCGCCCGGACAAAATTTATCAACTGCCTGAACGTGCGGACTCCCGATATAATCCTCCCTATCTGAAAAGGCCGGAAATAAAACCGTATTGTCGCTTGCCTGACAAACCTCAAAATTTCTTCATTGCTCAACGTCGTCTCAAGAGGAGCCAGCGATTGGGAAGAAAATCCTTCGCGTACCACGGCGCTCCAGAAATCATGTTTGTGTGTCACTTTATATTTCTCATACAACGGTGTCCCGCCAATCGGGGTAAGCCGCGTAAATTGAGCGAAGTCAAGACCAAGCGACCGGGAAGTTTCCGTTGTCCTGAGTATAGTTTCCTGTGTCTCGCCCGGACAGCCGAGCATAAAAAATCCGAAGGCGGAAATACCGGCTTTTTTAGTCATCCTGACTTTCTCCCTGATCTGATCTGGAGTAACTATCTGCCGCCCCAGATTCTTAAGGATTCGCCCATCGACAGATTCAATTCCATACATCAGCATACGGCAGCCTGCCGCTTTCATTTCTTTGAGTAATTCTTCATCCACAAGATTAATATGCGTGCGGGCCATCCAGCTTATCTTAAGTCTTTTCGCCCGTATCCTGGAACAGATTTCCAAGGTCCGTTCTTTATCGGCTGTAAAAACGGTATCATACATATCCAAGTCCCGTATGCCAAAACGGTAATAACATTCCTCTAATTCAGCAAGAACAGCATCTGTTTTTCGTAACTTCAACGGGCCGGGAAGACAGCAATACACGCATCTGAATACACAGCCCCTGCTTGTGAGGAATGGTGTAAAATTAAGCCTTTCCGAGAACGGCGAATGATATTTCCTGTTAGGAAAGAGGTCACGCGCAGGAAAAGGCATATCATCCAAGTTTTCAACCGCGGGATCAGGTTGATTTATAACCGTTTGTTCTCCCTCTCTGAAACATAAACCGGGGATTCTCCTGAACTTTTTCCCGTGTTCGAATTCTTCCAGAAAATACCGCAAAGTTTCTAAGCCCGAACCTATGATCGCGTAATCAATCCCCGGGTGCGTCATCACTTCGGCGGGATACAGCTTTAAAAGCGCCCCGCCGGCAATAACAGGAATATTAAATTTTGCTTTAAGAGCGGATATCCAACGGGATACAGGGCCGAATGTGGGAGCCGTA